>JAVJPD010000735.1:0-7577 GCA_040216475.1 Rhodospirillales bacterium | reverse complement strand
CGGCGTGGCGCGCGACGCCGCGATCCTGTCCGTCGATATCCGCGGCTTCACGCCCCTCACCCGCTCAATGACGCCGGGTCAACTGGTGCGTTTCATCACCGAGTATCAGGCCCGGATGGTGCCCGCGGTGGTCCGCCACGGCGGCGCCATCGACAAGTTTCTCGGCGACGGCCTGCTGGTGACCTTCGGCGCCTTGAGGAAAAGCGCGACCTGTGCCGCCGACGCCCTCAGAGCCATCGACGATCTGATGCTCGCCGCCGAGGCCTGGAACCGCGAACGCGCGGCGCGGGGCGAGGCGCCGGTGCGCATCGGCGCGGGCGCCGCCTCGGGCAGCGTGGTCTGCGGGGTGATCGGCGAGGCCGGGCGGCTCGAATACACCGTGCTCGGCGACGCGGTGAACGTATCGGCCAAGCTCGAATCGCACACCAAAACGGAAGCGGTGCGCGCACTCGTCAGCGCGGCGCTCTATGAAACCGCCCTGGCGCAAGGCTATGAGCCGAAAGACGGCCAAATCCGGCTTTCCGGACGCACGGTGGGCGGAATCGAGGGGCCAATGGATATCGTTGTGATGGCGAAATGATCCGGCGGGAACGGATTGCCCCCTTTTCCGGGGCCCGAATAACAAGCGCCCGGCTAGGGGGGAAGCCGGGCGCCTGACGCTCTTATTCATGAGCTTTGGATGAGACCATTGCGTGTCCATCCCTGGACGGTCCTCCCCTAAGGGCGGGCCATTCCATCTGGACTCAAGATGGGGTGCCGCCGGGATATTGTCCAGAGGCGGGGCCGGGCGGAAAGATTACAAATTCGTAATGCTGCTATGACGCCAGCGAGGGGCCGGTTGGGACGGATTCGCGTGGTTTAGGAGCGGTCCCGGTAGAGTTCGTAACCCGGATCGTCGAACGTGAAGGTCTTCGGATCGATCGGCACGTCGAAGCGCGAGCGCAGCAGCGAAACGGTCGTGATCACCCCCTGGGCGTCCGTAATGGTCCATTTCTTCAAGGTCAAGGGCCGGTCGCTGAACACGAGCGTGACCGAACCTTCCTGGGGGTCGTCGGTCTTGGTCAGGGTAACGCGCACGATGCCGGGGCTGCGCGAGACGCTTTGCACCCGGACCGGCCCGCGCAATAGACGAACGTTCTTTTGCAATAGGATGTTCGCCGGCGTGTCCTCGATATCGATATAGGAAATCTGCTCGAGCTCCTTATCGTGATAGATCAGGGATTTGCCGTCGGCGACGATTTCGAGCTTGGCTGGCGGCGCGTAATCGATACGCATCTTGCCGGGCCGCGAGATGTAAAGCTGTCCCTCCGCGTAGCCGCCGTTCGAGGACACCTGCAGGAACCGTGCCGCGACGGTTTGCAGGTTGTTGAGATAGGTTTCGATGCGTTTGATGTCGCCGCGGTCTTCCGCCGTCAGTTTGGCCAGCTGCGGCGATTGAGCGGACACCGGCGCCGCATGGCCGAAAACGGCGAGCACGATCAGGGCGGAAAGAAAGAGATACGGAAAAAGATTAAGAGGCCAGATCGGCGTTCTGGCCGATAAGAACCTCGCGGCGCCCCACCCGGTTTGCTTTACTGACAATGCCTTCTTTCTCCATGCGCTCGATAATACGGGCGGCGCGATTATAACCGATCTGCAAGTAGCGCTGAATGAAACTTGTCGACGCCTTGCCCTCGCGCGCAATCAATGCGACCGCCTCGTCGTAGAGTTCGTCGCCCGACGATTCATCGGAACCGCCGCCCGCGATGCCGGTGACGGGCTCAGGCGCCTCCTCGGTGATCTCTTCCAGATAGGTAGGCTCGCCCTGGTCTTTCAAGTAGGTAACGATGTTTTCCACCTCTTCGTCGGATACGAACGGGCCGTGAATCCGGGTGATTCGCCCGCCACCTTCCATATAGAGCATATCGCCTTGGCCGAGCAGTTGTTCGGCCCCCTGCTCACCCAAAATCGTGCGCGAGTCGATCTTCGAGGTGACCTGGAAACTGATCCGGGTCGGGAAATTCGCCTTGATCATGCCGGTGATGACGTCGACCGAGGGCCGCTGCGTCGCCATGATGAGGTGGAGGCCGGCGGCGCGCGCCATCTGCGCCAGGCGCTGCACCGCGGCCTCGATGTCCTTGCCGGCGACCAGCATCAGATCGGCCATTTCGTCGACCACGATCACGATCAGCGGCAATTGTTCCATGCTGAGCGGCTGGTCCTCGAACACCGGCTTGCCGGTTTCGTCGAATCCGGTCTGCACGCGCCGGGTCAGCGGCTCGCCCTTTTTCTTCACTTCGGCGATGCGCTTGTTGTAGCCCGCAACGTTGCGTACCCCGAGCTGCGACATCAGCCGGTAGCGGTCCTCCATTTCGCGCACGGCCCACTTGAGCGCCATGACGGCCTTGCCCGGTTCGGTCACGACCGGCGTGATCAAGTGCGGAATGCCTTCGTAGACGGAAAGCTCGAGCATCTTCGGGTCGATCATGATCAGCTTGCATTGATCCGGCGGCAGTTGATAGAGCAGCGACAGGATCATCGTGTTGATCGCGACCGACTTGCCCGAACCGGTCGTGCCCGCGATCAGCAAGTGCGGCATGCGCGCGAGATCGACGATGACCGGCTTGCCGCCGATGTCCTTGCCGACGGCGAGATTGAGTTTTCCCGACACCTTGTCCATAGCCTCGGAAGCCAGGATCTCGCGCAGGTAAACCATCTCGCGTTCGTTGTTCGGCAGCTCGATACCGATGGCGTTGCGTCCCGGCACCACGGCGACGCGGACCGAAACCGCACTCATCGAACGCGCGATGTCGTCGGCGAGGCCGATGACGCGCGAGGTCTTGGTGCCCGGCGCGGGCTCGAGTTCGTAAAGCGTGACCACGGGGCCCGGGCGGACCTTGATGATTTCGCCGCGCACGCCGAATTCCTCGAGCACGTTCGAGAGCATAATCGCATTTTGCTGCAGAGCGTCCTGGCTCAGGCGGCTCTTGTCGCGTTCGGCGCTCGGCGCCTCCAGCAGGTTGAGCGGCGGAAACTGATATTCGCCGGTTCGCGTGATGTCGAGCTTGCCCTGGCGCGCTTCGGCCTCGCGACGGCCGGCCCGGACCCGCGGCACGCTCGGCGCCACTTCCGGCGCCTTGGCTTTCAGGCGCGAGGCCACCGGTGCCGCGACGCTTGGCGCCGGCGCGTCTTCCGCGGCGCCGGGCTTGAAGCTCGGTTCGCGCCGGGCGGTTTTTTCATCATTCGGGAAACTCAGCGATACCTTGACGGGCATCGAGAGGCGGAACAGGCCGCGCAGTTTATCCGTGAACTTTTCCAAGGCCGCCCCCGGACTCCGTTGCAGCGGCGGTCCCAACGCGGCCAGGCGCCCGGCACCGGCGGAAACGGTCCGCATGCCGCTGCGCCAATCGGACCAGGACAGGTTCGAGGCGATCAGGAAGGCGATGAATCCGATCACGAAGGCGATCAGGCCGACCCAGGCCCGGTCGATCACCGGATGGATCGCGGCCAGCGCCGGCAGAATCAAGCCCCCCGTCAACCCGCCGAGGCCGATGGAAAGAGGCCAGGAGGCCGGGGCAGGCAAGGCCGCGAGCGCGACGGCGATAGCGGTGGTGGCCGTGCATAGCAGCGCCAGGCGCAGCCAGAAGGCCTTCATGGGTTTCTTGCGCAGGAGCTTCCAGCCCCAGACCAGAAACGCGAGCAGGGGCAGTGCGCCGGCCAGGCCGAACGATTGCAGGAGGCCGTCGGCGGCGAACGCACCGAACAGGCCGAGCCGGTTTTGCGGGGGGTGGGCGGCGGCCGTGTTGAAGGATGGGTCCGCCGGCGAAAACGTCGCCAGAGCGGTGGCGAGAAGGAGGGACAGGGCGATCAGCGCGAGGCCGAAAACCTCGCAGAGTCGCCGCTTGAAGAAGTCGATCGTACCGTCCGGCAGAATGCCGCCGGTTCCGGTCCAGGATACCATGCGCATCATAAGCGCAAGAGTTACAGGATTTGGCTTTACAAGACCTTAACGAAGGGCGGAAACCAGCCGTGACAGGGCATCTCGGGTGGTTGCGAGGTCGTGCACCAGGGCGGCGCGGATATAGCGGTCGCCCGGATTGAGCCCGCCCTTGTCGGGCCGCGCGAGATAGGTGCCGGGCAGCACCTTGACCCCCGCCTCCGACCAGAGCTTTTTCGTCGCCGCCTCGCCGTCGCCGACGTCGAGCCACAGGAAAAACCCGCCGGCCGGCCGGGCGAAACCGAAACGATCGCCGATCAGCTCCTCGGCGAGGTCGAACTTTTTGCGATACAGCGCGCGATTCTCCTCGACGTGTTTTTCGTCGTCGAACAAAGCGACGCTGGCGGCGAGAACCGGCAGCGGCACGGTGGCGCCGCCGTAGGTGCGCAAGAGCCGCGTTTTCCTGATCAGGAAGGGATCGCCGGCGATCAAACCCGACCGCAACCCGGGTGCGCTCGAGCGTTTGGATAGGGAATTGAAGACCATGATGTGCCCATAGCCCTGGCCGAGCCGCGCACAGGCCTCCAGGCCGCCCGGCGGCGGATCGCGATCGTAAATTTCCGAATAGCATTCGTCGAACGCCATCACGAAGTCGTATTTTCGCGCCAGTTCGACGAGGGAAACCAGATAATCCAATTCGGCGATCGCGCCCTGCGGGTTCGACGGCGAACAAAGATAAGCGAGTGCCGCGCGCTTCAATACGGCGGGATCGAGACTCGCGAAGTCGGGCAGGAAATTCGTTTCCTTCGTCGTCGGCAGGAACACCGGCTCGGCGCCGGCCATGCGCGTCGCCGCTTCGTAGATGTGATAAAACGGATTGGGCAGCAGAACGACCGGCTTCTCAGCGCCGATTCGTTCCGGCACGATCACGTTCGCCGCCATGTACAAGACCTCGCGCGAGCCCGAGACCGGCAACAGCGCGCACGACGAGTCGAACGTATCGCCGGGAAGATTGAAGCGGCGGCACAGCCAGCGCGCCGCCGCCGCCTGAAACTCCGGCGTACCGTCCATCGGTGGGTAACGGCCCCATCCGGCGGCATGCTCGGCGATGACCTCGGCGATCATGGCGGGAGGCTCGTGGAGCGGGCCGCCGAGGGAAAGATCGAGCGGCTCGATGCCCGCCGGCGGATTGACCCCGTTCAAGAGGGTGCGCAGCCGATCGAACGGAAAGTCGGTCAAAAGATCAAGCCGGGGATTCAGCATGGGTCGCTCGTTCTCTGGAATTTCCGGGCCCGTTGGGCACCGGCATGGAGGCCGGAAGGCGGCGGGCGCGCAGTCTAGATCGGATCATGGGTTATCGGAAACATTTTTTGTTTCCGAAAAGGCGGGTTTCGGGCGGGCGGCCTGCGGATAAAAAAAGCCGGAAGGGAAAACCCTTCCGGCTGAGTGTCGTGTGAGGGACACGCACGGGAATTCGGTAGAAGCCGGGCGGCCCTAATCGACCGCCCGGCCGTCGTCGGTTAGTGGACGGTCTCGCCGTGAAGATTGGCGTCGAGACCTTCGATTTCGGTTTCCTCATCGACCCGCAGACCGACGATGGCGTCGACGATCTTGAGGATGATGAAGGTCGCAACCGCGCAGTAGATGATGGTTGCGACGATACCTTCGAGCTGAATCAGCACCTGGCCGGCATTGCCTTCCAGGAGCCCGGCCGTGCCGCCGACCGCTTTCGCGGCGAACACACCGGTCAAGAGCGCGCCGACGATGCCGCCGACACCGTGGATGCCGAAGACGTCCAGCGAGTCGTCATAGCCGAGCATGTTCTTGAGATAGACCGAAGCCCAGAAGCACACGATACCGGCAACGATACCGAGGATCAGGGCGCCGCCCGGGGCAACGAAGCCGGCCGCCGGGGTAATGGCGACGAGGCCCGCGACGGCACCGGAGATGATGCCCAGCACGCTGGGCTTGCCGCGGCACATCCATTCCGCGAACATCCAGGCGAGCGCGGCGCCGGCCGTTGCGATCTGCGTGACCGCCATGGCCATGCCGGCCGTGCCGTTCGCGGCGACCGCGGAACCGGCGTTGAAGCCGAACCAGCCGACCCACAGGAAGGCCGCGCCGGCAACACTGAGCGCCAGATTATGCGGCGCCATGTTTTCGGTTTTGTAGCCGTAGCGTTTGCCGAGGACGATGGCCGCCACCAAGCCGGCGATACCGGAGTTGATATGAACGACCGTACCGCCGGCGAAGTCGAGAACGCCGAGCTTACCGAGGAAGCCGCCGCCCCAGACCCAATGGCAGATCGGCGCGTACACGACGATCGACCAGACGCCGAGGAACAGCAGCATGGCGGAAAACTTCATGCGATCGGCGAACGCGCCGCAGATCAGGGCGGGCGTGATGATCGCAAATGTCATCTGGAAGATGACGAACACGGATTCGGGAATGGTCCCGTTCAGTGTGTCGACGGCCATATGCTTCAGCATCGCCTTGTCCAATCCGCCCATGTAGGCGTTCAGACTGCCGCCGTCGCCGAAGGCAATCGAATAACCGATGACCATCCAGATGATCGACATAAGGCAGGTGATGGCGAAGCTCTGCATGCAGGTTGCGAGGAGGTTCTTCTTTCGCACCATGCCGCCGTAGAAGAAGGCAAGGCCCGGGATCGTCATCAACAAGACCAACGCGGTCGAGGTGAGCATCCAGGCGGTATTGCCCGTATCGAGTTTCGGTTTGGCGTCCTGAGCGAACGCCGGATCCATGCTCAAAAGCAAAGCGGTCCAGATAAAAGCCGCTAAGCCGAATAATTTAGTCGATATACGCATTAATGTGACCCTCCTCGTTCCCTAGAGTGCGTCGCCGTCGGTTTCGCCGGTGCGAATCCGAACGGCTTTCTCGACATCAATGGTGAAAACCTTGCCGTCGCCGATCTTGCCGGTTTGCGCGGCGGAGATGATCGAATCGGAGACTTGCTCGGCAAGCCCGTCATCGACGACGACTTCGATTTTCACTTTCGGTAAAAAACTCACCTCATATTCGGCACCACGGTAAATCTCCGTTTGACCCTTCTGGCGGCCAAACCCGCGGACCTCGCTCACTGTCATGCCCTGTACGCCGAGAGATGTCATCGCGGCGCGGACGGCATCCAGTTTGAAAGGCTTGATGATGGCCATGATCAGCTTCATCGAATCGGTCCCCTTTCCCTGGCCATACTTTTCCTTGCAAGTACGGCAGCCGTTGACGAAACCCGCGAGCCCTCGAAAACCCCTCGAACCGGCAAGCGGGCAGTTCCGCGCTTGTTATTTCAGGAACCGTGCCAGAATCGGGTTTTTGTGTAACTCATTGAAAAACAATGAAAATAAAAATGTTTTCAACAGGAGGCCGGTTAACGACCGGTTAAAATATGACTAAATTGTAATCATATTATCTGCATAGCCTATATTATGAGCAGGCATTTTCGGGCGGTTTTCGCGCAGTAACACCGGGGTGCCCATAAAAAAACCGCCTGCAAAAGCAGGCGGTTTTGAATTTGCGGAATCCGGCCCGCCCCGAAGATGAATCGGGGCGAACCGGACCCGATCGGAGTCTGCTTAGAAGGATTTCCCGACGGTGACCAGGAACTGGCCGCACTTGCCGCATTCGCTGTCGCTGAGGTCGG
>JAVJPD010000734.1:0-1868 GCA_040216475.1 Rhodospirillales bacterium | reverse complement strand
CAAGGCGCGCATCAAGATTCAGGTACACGAAACCGGCGCCGAGAAGTTCGCCCAAATGGTGGAAGAGGAATGGTCGCACCTGAAGGACGACCCGGCCTACGAACTGCCCGAGGCCGAGCTCGAACGGATCGCGGCGTTCTTTACGCCGCCCCATTACGACTCGCTCGCCGAAACCGTGCCTGAATACGAGGAAAAGCGCCTCGCCGATCCCGCGTTCGCCGCCTGGGTCGCGCGCAACGTCTCCGAGCACAAGGTGCCGGGCTATGGCATCGTCACGATTTCCTTGAAGCCCGTCGGCGGCATTCCCGGCGACGCGACCGCCGATCAGATGGACATCATGGCCGACCTCGCCGACCGCTACAGCCTCGGCGAGTTGCGAGTGACCCACGAGCAGAACATCGTCCTGGCGGACGTCAGGAAGGCCGATCTGTTCGAGTTGTGGCAGGACCTCCAGCGCGCCGAGTTGGGCACGCCGAACGTCGGGCTCGCCACCGACATCATCTGCTGCCCGGGCCTCGATTACTGCGCCATCGCCAATGCCCGGTCGATTCCGATCGCCCAGCAGATCAGTCAACGTTTGGGTGATCTGAAGCTGCAGCACAACATCGGCGATCTGCGCATCAAGATGTCGGGCTGCATCAACGCCTGCGGCCACCACCACGTCGGCCATATCGGCGTGCTCGGGGTGGACCGCAAGGGCGAGGAGTATTAACAGATCACGCTCGGCGGCGACGCCAGCGAGAACGCGGCCATCGGCAAGATCGTCGGCCCGGCGTTCTCGAAAGACACCGTCGTCGACGCGGTCGCCAACATCGTGAACACCTATCTCGGCGTGCGCGACGAGGGCGAGACGTTCCTGCAGACCTACCGCCGTCTCGGCGTGGCGCCGTTCAAGGAGAAACTCTATGCCGCTGATTAAGAACGGCGAGATCGTTTCCGACGACTGGGTGCGCATCAAGGACGACGAAGCCGTTCCCGAGGATCGCCCGGCGTTCGTGTCGCTCAAGCGCTGGCAAAGCGAGCGCGAGACGCTGAGCCGGCGCACCGCGCCGCTCGGCATCGTGCTCGAGAGCAACGAGGCGCCGTCTCTGATTGCCGACGACCTCCCGCGCTTCGGGGCGGTGGCGCTGCGGTTTCCGAAGTTCAACGACGGCCGCGCCTTTTCTTATGCATGCCTGTTGCGCGACCGCTACGGCTTCCGGGGCGAGGTGCGGGCCATCGGCCACATCATCCGCGATCAGTTGCTGTTCCTGCAGCGGGCCGGGTTCGACGCCATGGAGGTCTCGTTTCCCGACGAGCGGGCCAAGACCGAGTGGGAACGGGCGCTGGCCGAGATCAGCGTTTTCTACCAGGATACCCACGACGGCCGGACTTCGGTGTTCCGGCTGCGCCATCGCGCCTAACGGTTTTAATCCTCCTGTTTTTCCGATTTTCGGCGGGTTTTAGCCGGTTTTCTGTTATGATCTCGCCGACGTATGCATCCTGCCCCCGGCGGAATGTCGATTTCGTATGACGGTGCCGGTTGCAAAGAACAAAAAGCGATCATATTAATAATTACAGGGCTTTATGAACGAAGGTTCCGGTACCGTCCGGGGCGCCTGGAGGCAGTTCATGATGGAAACGATTGTGCGCACCGGTGCGGGGGCCGTCTCCGCCGACCGGCTCGATCCGTACCTCGACATCGAGGCCGAGATCGCACGCCTGCGCCGCGAGAAGAACGCCGTCATCCTGGCGCATTATTATCAGGACCCGGAAATCCAGGACCTCGCCGATTTCGTCGGCGACTCGCTCGATCTGTCGCGCGCCGCCGCCAAGACGGATGCCGACACGATCGTCTTTTGCGGCGTGCGCTTCATGGCCGAGGTCGC
>JAVJPD010000733.1:0-3426 GCA_040216475.1 Rhodospirillales bacterium | reverse complement strand
AATCAGCGCGCTTTTTTAATTTGAAGCGCCACTACTCCATCACGAGCGCGGTGGTTATTGCCTGCGTAACCCTTCTTTTAACGTGGAATTATCGCGCCGCCGAGGAAAGCGAACTGTCCGGCTGGGCGGTTACCACCAATTCCGTGCTCGTTAAAACCTTCGGCAATACCTATTGGCCGGAATTCGATCAGGCGATCACCTTGGCGGAAAACACCGATGCGGTATCTCTGCGGAAGGAGCCGTCAATCATCAGGATCGGTGAATATTTCGAAACCGTGACCCACGGCCTGCCGATCATGAAAATCCGACTCTACAACCTCAATGGGCTGATCGTGTATTCCACGGCTCCGAAAGAAATCGGAAGATTCCGCAGCGGCAGCCTCAAAGGCATCGAGACCGCAAAGCAAGGCGTTATTTCTTCCGAATTGATTCATATCGAAAATCCGCCGAATTACACGCGCGCCACTCTCGGCAAAGACGCCCCGTTCATCGAGGACGGTCAAAATCAAAGCGGCAAGAACCAAATTTCATGGTTTCACGATGCGCTGAATAATTTTTTCTTTTTAGGCAACCGCATTCCGGTTGCCGTCAGCCGTATTCCGATCGGCGTCAAACCCGGCGAACCGCAGGCCGTTTTCGAAATCCGAACGGACGTGAGCCAAGAAGCCCTCAATATTGCCTACAACACACTTTATGTTTTCATGGGGCTAATTTTTACCTTCGGCTCGCTTTACGGGGTTTTGTTTTTCATCGTCCATCGGGCGGATGCCATCATGCGCGACCAATATACGTCGCTCGAGCATTCCCAAACCGGCATGCGGCTGAAAAACATCCTACTGCAACGCGAGATCAATGAACGCGAGGAAGCCGAGAAAGCACTACGGCAAAGCGAACTCCGATTTCGAGGCGCCATCGAAGGGCTCCAGGAAGGCTTCGCCCTGTTCGACGCCAGTGACAAACTCCTCGCCTACAACGACGAATACGTCCGTCTGCACGATGAGGTTCGCGACCTGATCGCCCCCGGCGTGCCCTATGAGACGATCTTTCGTGCGCAAGTGCTGGCCGGCATCTTCCCGGAAGCGCGGGGGCGGGAGCCTGAGTTCGTCGAAAGCTGGCTCGAGGGCCGCCTAAACGGCCGGTTCGGCACGGCTATCCGGACGCTTTCGAACGGCCTCAGCTTCATCGTCCTGAAAAGCAAGATGCCCGACGGCGGCATCTTCGCCACCTACACGGACATCACGCAGATCCAACAGGCCAACAAACGGTTCCGCAGCCTGGTAGAATCGGCGCCCGATGCCATCGTCATGGTGGATGAATCGGGCATCATCGTCACGATCAACCATCGCTTCACCGAAATGTTCGGTTACAGCGAGAAGGAAGCCGTCGGTCGCAAGATCGAGATGCTCGTTCCCGTTCCGCTCCGGCATAAACATGCCCATTTGCGAAACCTTCTGGACATTGACAACTCCAGCGGGCGGACCATGGGCTTCGGCCGTGACATCACCGGCCTGACCAAGGATGGACGGGAAATCTCCGTCGAAATCAATCTCGCCTTGGTCGACACCGACGAAGGCCAGATGATCTCCGGCTCCATTCGCGATATATCCAAGCGCAAAATCGCCGAGGAGGAAATCAAAAAGCAGAAAACGCTGTTCGAGGCCGTCTTTAACAATGCGCCTTACGCCCTGGTGATGACCGACATGGATCGGGAGGTCGTTCTATGCAACCCGGCCTTTACCTTCATGTTCGGTTATACCGCGGAAGAATTCGCCGGAAAATCGATCGCACACCTCTATGAAAGCAAGGAAGAATTCGAAAAATGGAATCATCTTCGAAACCTCTTGGACGACGATTATTCCCATAATTCATATCGCGGCCGATACAAGCGCAAATCGGGCGAAACCTTCTCCGGCGAAACCGCCATGGCCACGATCGGCAGCCCGGACGACAAAATCTTCGGCTTTATCGGCATCATCCAGGACATCTCCGACCGGGTGCGCCGCGAAGAAGAGAACCGCCGCTATCGCGATGTCGTCTCGCATAGCCGCCGTCTCAATCTGCTCGGCGAAATGGCGGCCGGCCTTGCTCACGAAATCAATCAGCCGCTTGCCGCCATCGCCAATTACACCGAGGGGTGCATTCACAGATTGAAAACCGGCGGCGAGGATACCGGCAAAGTTTTGGAGGCCCTACAGCGCGTATCGGACCAGGCCGACCGGGCAGGCAAGATCATCAGCCGCATCCGGGGATTCGTAAAGCAGCAAGGAGTCGCCAAAGCACCGACCAACGTGGAAGAGATGGTTCAGGAAGCCATCGCACTGATCGAGAATGATATCGAAAGACTCAAGATTACCTTGGTGACCGACTTCGAAGACAATGGCCGCAACGTCGTCGCCGACAAGGTTCAGATTCAGCAGGTCATTCTCAACCTGATCCGTAATGCCGGTGATGCCATGGAAGAACACAACTCGCCCAAACGGGTCATCCGCATTCAAACCACCGCCCCCGCCGGCAAGGTCGTTGAAATCGCCGTATCGGACACCGGGCCGGGCATCGACGAAAACAATTTAAGATGTATATTCGCGCCTTTCTTCACGACCAAATCGTCGGGATTGGGATTGGGCCTGAACATCTGCCAATCCATCGTCGAGAATCACGGCGGAAACATGTGGGCAACGTCCATTCACGGTCAGGGCGCAACGATTCATTTCACATTGCCCGTCGCCGCGAAAACAAAACGCAAGGAGAAGCGATATGTCGCCTGAAACCGGAGCCCCCGAACCGAGCATCTACGTCATCGACGATGACGAGGCCGTTCGCCAATCGCTCGAATGGCTGATCTCGTCGATCAGCCTGCCGGTGCAAACATTCACCTCGGCGGAAGCCTTTTTGCAGTCGTTCGACCCGTTGCGGCCGGGCTGCGTGATCGCCGACGTTCGAATGCCCGAAATGAGCGGGCTTGAGCTTCAGAAAACGCTGACGGCGCGCGCCCCGAATATCCCCGTCATCATCGTGACGGGCCACGGCGAACTCGACATGGCGGTCGATGCCATGAAGGCCGGCGCTTACGACTTCATCCAGAAGCCCTATAAGCAACAGGCCATGCTGGAGACGATTCAAAAAGCCGTGCGCCGCAGCCAGGAAGATTTCAAAACGCACGGCAAGGCGTCCAAAAACTCTAAGCTCCTGGAAAAACTCACCAAGCGCGAACGCCAAGTTTTGGATGGAATCGTCAACGGCGAACCGAACAAGCGAATCGCCGGGAATTTGGGCATCAGCGAAAAGACCGTCGAGTTTCACCGCTCGCGTATCATGGAAAAACTCGAGGCCCGCTCGCTCGCGGAACTCATCAAAAAAATCGTTATGGTCAATAACGCATAAAGCGGATCACGATTCGATCCTAACCGGTTCCAGGGTTTTTCCCAG
>JAVJPD010000732.1:0-8691 GCA_040216475.1 Rhodospirillales bacterium | reverse complement strand
CGAACAGCACCGAACCGAGCGCGGCGAAGACGAGCAGGATCGCCTCGGTGCGCCGGGGGCCGTAGCGGTCCAGCAGGATGCCGAGCGGCAACTGGAACGCCGCGAAGGTCACGAAATACGCGCTCGACAGCAGCCCGAGGGCGGCGGCGTCGAGGCCAACGTCGCGCACCAGATCGGGCGCGATCACCGCGTTGATGGCGCGGAACAGGTAAGACAGAAAGTACCCGAACGCGAAGGGCGCGAAGACGCGCAAGGCCAGCATTGGAGCGTGTTCCCGTTTGTGAAGCCGATCAGTGATAGACCGGGGGGCGCTTGCGTGCCACTAATAATGTCCCGGGGAGTTAAGATATGGGCGCCAACGAACCCATCGCCGTCAATGGCCGGAAATACGCGTGGCCCGAGCGGCCCACGGTGATCGTCTGCATCGACGGTTCCGAGCCGGCCTACATGGACGCGGCGATCGAGGCCGGCGCGATGCCGTGGCTGCGCGCCGCGCGCAGCGTGGGGAGCGATAACCTGGCGGCGGCGGTCGTGCCGTCGTTCACCAATCCGAACAACATGTCCATCGTCACCGGCGTGCCGCCCGCCGTGCACGGCATTTCCGGCAATTTCTTCCTCGATCCGGATACCGGCGAAGAAGTCATGATGAACGATCCGGCGCATTTGCGCGTCGGCACCATCCACGCGGCCTTCAGCCGCGCCGGCGCCAAGGTCGCGGTCGTCACGGCGAAGGACAAGCTGCGGTCCATGCTGGGCCACGGTTGGCAGGGCATCGCCTTTTCCGCCGAAAAAGCAAGCGAGGCGACCAAGGCGGCGAACGGCATCGAGGGCGTGCTCGATTTCGTCGGCTTGCCGCAGCCGAGCGTCTATTCGGCGGCCGTGAGCGAGTTCCTGTTCGCCGCCGGGGTCAGGCTGATGGAAACCGAACGGCCCGATCTGATGTATCTCTCGACCACCGATTACATCCAGCACAAGCACGCGCCGGGCACGAAGGAGGCCAACGACTTCTACGCCATGATGGACCGTTACTGGCGACGGCTCGACGAGCTCGGCGCGGTCATCGTCCTGACCGCCGATCACGGCATGAACGCGAAGTTCGGCGAGGACGGGCAGCCCAAGGTGATCTATCTGCAAACCCTGCTCGATGAGCGGTTCGGCGCGGAAAAAACAAGGGTCATCCTGCCGATCACCGATCCTTACGTCGTGCACCACGGCGCGCTGGGCTCGTTCGCGACCGCCTATCTGAACGGCGGTGTGACGGTCGATGACGTGATCGCGCGCCTGAAAGACGTGCCCGGGATCGATCTCGCGCTGACGCGCGCCGAGGCCGCCGGGCGCTTCGAGCTGCCGGCGGATCGCATCGGCGACGTGGTGATCGTCTCGGCGCGCGATACCGTGCTCGGCACCGGCGCCGAGCGCCACGATCTGTCGGGTCTGGACGCGCCTTTAAGATCCCATGGCGGGGTGACGGAACAGACGGTGCCGCTGATCGTCAGCCGGCCGACGCCGAACCTCTCGGCCACCCGCCGCCTGCGCAATTTCGACGCGTTCGACCTGGCGCTGAACGAGGCGCGCTAATTTAAAGCAATCCCCGCGACCGAAACGAGGTCGAGCCGTCGCGCGCGACGATGACGTGATCGTGCAGCACGATTCCCATCTTCTCGCCGGCCGCTTGCACCTCTTTCGTCATGTCGATGTCGGCGCGCGAGGGCGTCGGATCGCCCGAGGGGTGGTTGTGGACCATGATGAGCGCGGTCGCGTGCAGCTCGAGCGCGCGCTTGACGATCTCGCGCGGATAGACCGGCGTGTGATCGACGGTGCCTTTTTGCTGCACCTCGTCGGCGATCAGCATGTTCTTCTTGTTCAGGAACAGCACCCGGAACTGCTCGTTGCCGCCGTAGGCCATGCTCGCGTGCAGGTAGTCGAGCAGGCCTTGCCAGTTGGACAGCACCGGTTTTTCCATGATCCGCTGCCGGGCCAGCCGCACCGCCGACGCCTCGACGGTTTTCAGCGCCGCGATCACGGTCTCGCCGACGCCTGGCATGGCATGAAGCGCCCTGGGATCGGCGGCGATGACGTCGGCGTAGCTGCCGAAACGCTCGATCAGGGCCTTGGCGAGCGGCTTGGCGTCCCGGCGCGGCAGGGCCAGGAACAGCACCAGCTCCAGCATTTCGTAATCCGGCAGCGCCTCGGCGCCGCCCTTGAGGAAGCGCTCGCGCAGGCGTTTGCGGTGTCCGGCGTAGTGAGGGGTGTCGCTCACGGCCCGGCCGCCCGGTTAGAGCCGATCATGGTTAGTCGGAATCGCGAATAGCGATCCGGCAACCATGTGAATCGGCTCTAAGTTATTAATGCCGATCGGATTCACATGATTTATCGAAGCTAAAGATTGTTTCCGATAAATCATGATCCGATCTAGTCTTTATAAGGCGGGCAGTCCATGCCTGTCGGCGAGAGCGTAAAGACTTCGCAGCCGTCGGCCGTGACGCCGATGGTGTGCTCGAATTGCGCCGACAGGGACCGGTCCTTGGTAACGGCGGTCCAGCCGTCGGCCAGGATCTTCACTTCCGGGCGGCCCGCGTTGATCATGGGCTCGATGGTGAAGATCATGCCCTCGCGCAGTTCCGGCCCCTCGCCGCGGTTGCCGAAATGCATGATGTTGGGCGCGTCGTGAAAGATTTGTCCGATGCCGTGACCGCAGAAATCGCGCACCACGCCGTAACGGTGTTTTTCGGCATGGGCTTGGATCGCGTGACCGATGTCGCCGACGTGCGCGCCGGAGCGCACGGCCTTGATGCCCTTCCACATGGCTTCGAAGGTGATCTCGACCAGGCGCTTGGCCTTGATGCTGACCTTGCCGACGTAATACATGCGGCTCGAATCGCCGTGCCAGCCGTCGACGATGGGGGTGACGTCGATGTTGATGACGTCGCCTTCCTCGAGGCGCTTGTCGCCGGGGATGCCGTGGCACACCACATGATTCACCGACGTGCAGACCGATTTCGGAAAGCCGCGGTAGCCGAGCGGCGCGGGGACTGCATTATTTTGAATCGTGAAATCGTGCACCAGTTTGTCGATCTCGTCGGTGGTCACGCCGGGTTTGACGAACGGCGCGACGTAATCGAGCGTCTCGGCGGCGAGACGGCCGGCCTTGCGCATGGCCGCGAAATTTTCCGGCCCGTGGATCTTGATGCTGCGTTCTTCGGCGTAAAGCATGGGAATAATATAGGGCGTTCTTGGTGCTTTGCTTGTCCTGGGATGCCTAACTAAAAAACCAAGGGTACCGAAGATGCAACCTTTATCTCCTTGGTGGTGAGCGTGCAGCCGTAACAAACGGCCTCGACTCCGGCTTTTTTCGCGGTTTTCAGGGCTTCGGCGTACGTCGGATCGATGTCGGCGGCGACCGTGAAGCTTTTGCCGTCCTGGCGCTGGGCGAGGTAGACCATCACGGCGCGCGTCCCCTGTTTCACCATATCGGAAAGCTCGTGCAGATGCTTGGTGCCGCGCGCCGTCACGGCGTCTGGGAACTCGTAGGGGCCCTTGGCGCCGCGGTCGCGTTTCATGGTGACGTTCTTGATCTCGACGTAGCAGGGCGGCTTGCCCTCGGATTCGAGGAGGATATCGATGCGCGAGTTCTTGCCGTACTTCACTTCGCGGCGCAGGCTGTCGTATCCCGTCAGTTCCGCGATCTTGCCCGCGTTGATCGCTTCCTCCACCAGGCCGTTCGGCAGCGCCGTATTGATGCCGACGAGACTCTTGCCGATGCGGATCATTTCCCAGGTGTAGCGCAGTTTGCGTTCCGGGTTGCGCGCCGGCGACAGCCACACTTCCGCGCCCGCGTCGTTGACGCTCAGCATCGAGCCCGGATTGGCGCAATGGGCGACGACGAGCGAGCCGTCCTCCAACTCGACGTCGGTCAGGAAGCGCTTGTAGCGTTTGACCAGGGTGCCGCGAATAAGGGGATCGGGAAATTTCATCGGTGTATCCGGATACTATTCAGGTTCTTAAGGTTTCGCTTTGTCGCCGGCGGCAATTTCCCTGCTGTCGAGGGCGTTGGCAAGCCTGGCCTCGGCGCTGCCCGGTTTGAGCGGCTTTTGCTGATCCGGGTGCGGCGTCCAGGCGGTCAGGTAGACCACCTGAAAGGTCGCCGGCACGCGGCCTTCGCCGTCGCCGAACAGATCGAGATAGCGCGCCGCCGCGCGCATGATCGTGCCACGCCGGCTGAAACGTTTGCGCCGTTCGGCAACCGCGTTGCTCTCGCCCATGCCGCGCAGGTCGGCCATCAGCTTGAGCGCGTGCGGATAGCTCACCGTGAGCGTGTCCAGATCGGCGACCGGCAGGGTAAAGCCGGCGCGTTGCAGCAGATTGCCGGCATCGCGCACGTCGGCGAACGGCGAGACGCGCGGGCTCAGGCCGCCTTCCTCGGCGATCTCGGCCTCGTTCAGGGTTTGGCGCAGTTCCTTCAGGGTTTCGCCGCCGAGGAGCGCCGCCAGGAACAGGCCGTCGGGCTTCAGCGTCCGGCGGATCTGCGCCAGCGTGCCCGGCAGGTCGTTGACCCAGTGCAGGCTCAGGCAACTGATCACGAGATCGAACGAATGGGGCGCGAACGGCAGCCACTCCTCGTCGGCGGCAATGGCGGCGGTGGCGGCGGTGGCGGCGAAACGTTCCCTGGCGCGCCGCGCCATGGCCGGCGAGAGATCGCTTTGAATCAGGGTGTCGATGCCGGCGCGGCCCGCGAGATGCGCGGCCATTTGTCCGCCGTGGCAGCCGAGATCGAGCGCCGCCGGAAACGTGCGTTTGATGTCGTCGAGGCGCCCGGCCAAGTGAGCGGCGATCGTTTCGATCAGAAAATCGTGCGCGCCGAACCGCGCGGCGGCCCGCTCGCGGTGCGCCCTGACCGCGCGGCGGTCGAAGACCTCGATCGGATCGGCTTGCGGCGTCTGCGTCATCTATGGCCCGCGCGAGTCATGTGGCGTCGCGCCCGGTTTCGTTCAATACTCGACACGTCCGGCACGATACCCGAAAGGGGGGCCGCCATGGTGGTCCATCCGGCCGGGGATCACAAGCGCTTGAGCGCGGGACTCGTTCGGTTTTGACCCCCTTGAAGGCATGGTGTAGAGAGCCCCCTGGCATTTCGCCATCACCCACGTTTTCGAAAGCGGCGCGGCCCGGATCATGAAGCGTTATACCATTCTCGCCTTGCTGGCCGGCCTGGCCGCCGTCACGGCCCTGGTCGTTTGGCAGGGGGCGGAAGAGGTCGCGCGGGCCTTTCGCGAGCTCGGCTTCGGCATCCTGTTGTTGCTGCCGGTATATTTTCTCCATCTCGCGATCAGCGTCGTCTCGTTCCGCTATTTGTTCCCCGCCTATCAAATTCCGGCTTTGATTCCGCTGTTCAATGCGTTGTGGATCGGCGGCGCGGTCAACACGGTTTTTCCGGTCGCGCAGGTCGGCGGCGAGGCGGTCAAGGCGCGGGTCCTGCATTATTACGGCTCGTCCGGGCCGGTCGCGGCGTGCGGCGCGCTCGCCGATACCACGGTTGCGGCGCTGTCCTTGGCCCTATGGGGCTTCGTCGGCGTCGGCTCGCTGTTTTATCTCGGCGTCGATCCGAAAGTCGCGGCGGGCGTGCTGGCGGGCGTCGCCGCCTTTTCGGCGGGCGTCTTCGCCTTTTTCGTGCTTCAGCGCATCGGCGCGGTCGGATTCCTGGCCAAGTTCGTTTCGCGGATTTCCGGCACGAAGGGCTGGGGAACCATGGTCGACAACGTAAAAGACGTCGACGTCGCGGTCCGGGAAGTCTACGGCGATCAAATTCGGTTTTGGTGGTCCGTCTTCGTGCGCCTGCTCGCGCGGTTCGCGATGTCGCTGGAGGTATGGCTGGCCGCCTACCTGATGGGCCATCCGATCGGATTGATCGAGGCGTTCATGTTCCGCAGCCTGATCGCGACGGTGCGCGGCGCCGCCTTTTTCGTGCCGCAGGGGCTGGGCGTTCAGGAGGCGGCGTTTATCGTGCTCGGCGGCCTGGTCGGCGTGCCGCCGGGGATCGCCTTGTCGATTTCGCTCGCCACGCGGGTCCGCGAACTGATCGAGAGCTTCACCGGGATCTTGCTGTGGCAGCATCTCGAAGGCAAGTCCTTGTGGGCATTGTTTCGTAACGGCAAGCAGGGATAAACTTGACCCTTGTCGTTGTCGTCTCCCGGTGTGCCGGTCATGTCCCATCCATCGACGTTCGAGCCCGATTCACCCGCTCACGCCCCAACTCACGCCCCGACTCACGCCCCGACTCACGCCCCGGTGCAGTCCTGGCGGCGTTACGGCTCGATGGCGCTCGATTTGGTGCTGCCGCCGCAATGTCTGCAATGCGGCGAACTGGTCGAAGCGCCGAGCCGTTCGGCGGCGGCCTTGTGTGCCGCGTGCTGGCACGAAATCGACTTTACCGCGGCACCGTATTGTCACGCGTGCGGATTGGCGCTCGAATTCGATCTCGGCGCGGGGGCGCTGTGCGCGGCGTGTTCGCGCGAGCGTCCCGTTTTTGCCCGGGCGCGCGCCGTGTTCGCCTACGACGATAACAGCCGGCCGCTGATCCTGGCCTTCAAGAACGGCGACCGTACCGATGCGGCCCCGGCGTTCGCCCGTTGGATGATGCGGGCCGGCCGGGATCTGTTGGCGGAGGCGGATTTGCTGGTGCCGGTGCCGCTGCATTGGACCCGCCTGTTTAAGCGACGATTCAATCAATCGGCCTTGTTGGCGGCCGATTTGGCGCGCCTCTCGGGGCTGCCGTGGGCGCCGGATCTGCTCGTGCGCCGGCGGCGGACGGCTTCCTTGGGGCACATGAGCCCGGCCATGCGCCGCCGCGCGTTGCGGGGCGCGTTCCGGATTCGCGAGTCGCAAGCGCGTCTCGCCGCGGGCCGCCGCATCCTGTTGATCGACGACGTGCTGACGACCGGCGTGACGGCCGGTGCGTGCGCGCGTGTGTTGTTGGGCGCTGGCGCCGTTGCCGTGGACGTGTTAACGCTGGCGCGAGTCATGCGGCCGTTGCCGGCGCATCCGTAACGGTTTGCGATCGATTGCAGTAAAGAGGTGAGACATTTGCCCGACGTGGAAATTTATACGACGCCGTTCTGCCCTTTTTGCACCCGCGCCAAGCATCTGTTGGAGAAGAAAGGCGTGGCCTTTACGGAAATCGATCTGATGACGCATCCCGAACGCCGCGCGGAAATGCTGAAGCGGGCCGACGGCGGCTACACGGTGCCGCAAATCTTCATCGGCGGGCGGCACGTCGGCGGGTGCGACGATCTTTACGCCCTCGAACAGGCCGGCAAGCTGGACCCGCTTTTGAGCCCGGCCGGACAATAACGCGAAACGATAGGGGACGTTATGGGCGATTCATTTAAAGTCGCATGTGTGCAGACGAATTCGGTGCGTGACGTCGCGCCCAACATCGAAGCCGTCGGTGCCTTGGTCCGCCGGGCACATGCCGACGGCGCCGAGCTGATCATGCTGCCCGAATCGGTCAACATGCTGGAGCCGCGCGGGCGCAACATGCGCGAAAAGATGGCCCTGGAAGAAGACGACGCCTTTCTCGAGGCGTTCCGGTCCCTGGCCGCCGAGCTCGGGGCGTGGATCTTGATCGGCTCGCTGATGTTGAAGATCAGTGACGATCAAGCCGCCAACCGTTCGATCCTGATCGACGATCGAGGCAACGTCGCGGCCCGTTACGACAAGATGCACATGTTCGACGTCGACGTCGGCGACGGCCAAAGCTATCGCGAATCCCGTCTCTACCGGCCCGGCGACAAAATCGTCGTGGCCGATACGCCGTGGGGCAAGCTCGGGCTGACGGTCTGCTACGATCTTCGTTTTCCATATCTCTACCGCGCGCTCGCCCAGGCGGGCGCCGAGTTCATCACCGTGCCGGCGGCCTTCACGCGGGTGACGGGGCAGGCGCATTGGCATGTTCTGTTGCGCGCGCGCGCGATCGAGAACGGTTGCTTCATCTTCGCGCCGGCGCAAACCGGCGATCACGCCGAAGGCCGGCAAACGTTCGGCCATTCGCTCGTGGTCGATCCGTGGGGGACGGTGTTGGCCGACGGCGGCGAGGCGGTCGGGATCGTGACGGCGGAGATCGACCCGGGCCTGGTCGCCAAGGCGCGCGGGAAAATCCCGTCGCTGACTCACGACCGGAAAATCTCCTGAATCCATTGTTTTACCGGGGCATTTTCGGCCCGCCCGGCGCGCGCGCCGCGTTACGCTTTTGTTTTCCATTTGTTAAGGCCGCCCTTGGCATATATATACAGTCCTTCCCCGCACCCTGCGGCGTGCATTTTTTGGGCAGTCTTTTTGGGCCGAAACGATGATCCTGTATCAACTCGTCTGCAGCGACGGTCATGAGTTCGAGGCGTGGTTTCGCGACAGCGCGACCTACGACAAGCAAAGCGTGTGCGGCGACGTGGCGTGCCCGTTTTGCGGCGATACCGGTGTCTCGAAAGCGCTGACGGCCTTGCACGTATCGACGAAATCTTCCGGCAACTCGGCGGAGAAGCGGGCGCGCGAATTGGCGGCGCAAATTCTGCAGGCGGTCGATAAGGGCCGTCAGCATGTCGAGGAAAACTTCGACTACGTCGGCGATCAATTCGCCGACGAGGCCCGCCGCATCCATCACGGCGAGACCGAAGAGCGCGACATCTACGGCGAGGCGAC
>JAVJPD010000731.1:0-5956 GCA_040216475.1 Rhodospirillales bacterium | reverse complement strand
GGCCTACAAGCGCGGCCTGCACGCGAGCGCCGCCGAGGGCACCATCGGGGCGGCGGTCGCGGCGGGCAAGCTCCTAAAGCTCGATGAGCATAAGATGCGTTACGCCATCGGCATCGCGGCGAGTTGTTCGGCCGCCGGCATCCGCGCCAACGTCGGCACCATGACCAAGCCGCTGCATTTCGGCGCGGCCGCCGAAAACGGGATCATGGCGGCGCAACTGGCGGCGCGCGGGCTCGAGGCCAACGACAGCGCGCTCGACGGGGCTTACGGTTTTCTCACGGTGTTTTCGGGCGGCATGTTCGAGGAGAAACTCGCGCAAGGCTTCGGCAAGACGTTTTCCATCGTCGACCCCGGAGTCGCGATCAAACCCTATCCGAGCGGCATTCTCACCCATCAGTCGATGGACGCCATGCTGGCATTGGTTGCGGAAAACGACGTCAAACCCGAAGACGTCGAGGCGATCACGTTTTACGCCGGCAGCAACATCCTCAAGCCGATTTCTTATGCGTTCGCGAAGGATCACCTGGAGGCGAAGTTCTGCGTGCCGGCATTGCTGGCGATGATTGTCCTGAAGCGCCAGGCCGGGCAGAACGAGTTCTCGGACGCGTTCGTGCAGTTGCCGGCGATGGTCGACATGCAGCGGCGGATTGCGACGGAACTCGATCTCGATATCGAGGCCCAGGGCTTCGATAAAATCCGTTCGCGGATTGTGCTGAAAAAGAAAAACGGCGAAACCGTCGAGCGCTGGGCCGATGAGCGCTATCGCGGCAGCCCGGACAATCCGATGACCGACGCGGAGGTCGAGGACAAGTTCCGGGTCTGTGCCGAGCGGATTCTATCGCCCGACAGGCAAAAAGAACTGCTGGCCGCGATTTGGCAAATCGACGATGAAAAGACCGAAGACGCCGGGCGGTTGGCGGCCCTGATGCAGCCTTGAACGTTACAGCCCGAGAAACGCCTTGGCGTTGTCGCGCAGAACCCGGCGGCGGGCTTCCTCGGTCAGCGGCAGCCGGTTATAGAGCGCAAGCGTATCCTTGAAGTTGCGCGCCGGATAGCTGCTGGCGAAGAAAATCTTGGTTTTGAGCACCGTATTGGCGGCATCTACCCAGGCGCCGGCACCGGGCATGTCCTCATAGAGCGACGTTTCGAAATAAACGTTCTTCTGGCGCCAGGCGATGGCGATCATCTCGTTGGTGAACGGCCAGCCGCCGTGGGAACAGACGATCCGAAGCTCGGGGATGTCGGTCGCGACCCGGTCGACCGGCATCGGCGAGCCGAAATCCATCGGCATGGCCGGCGAGGGCAGCGGGCCGATGGTGATCAGCACCGGGACGCCCTCCTCGGCGCAGGCTTCGTAGACCTTATAAAGCAGCGGATCGTCCGGCGGCATATGGGCACGGAAGGGATCGACCGCGATGCCCTTGAGGCCGAGATCGCGCACGGCGCGGCGCACTTCCGCGACGGCCTTGTTCTCCTTGCGCGGATCGATCCCGGCATAGCCGATGATGCGCTCGGGATGGCGGCTCGCCGTCTCGGCGACGAGATCGTTCGAGAGCTTCCAGCCGGTCGTCGATTCCAGATCGCGCCCGACGTAAACGGACAGCGCAATACCGCTTTCGTCCATGTCGCGGATGAAGGCTTCCTCGCCGTCGACGGAACGGTCGAGGTCGACGCCCATGCGTTCGAACTGTTCGGTGTACTGATCGCGCAGGCTTGAGGACTTATAAAGCGAAACGTATTCCTCGGTCTTCAGCCGCGTGCGAAAATCGATGGCGCCGTCCCTCAACATGATCAGCCTCATTATTTTTTTTATGATGATTGCCGTGCGGGAAAGGGCAAATCATACGTTTCGGCCCGCCGTTTGGCCACGTCTATTCGGTGTTTGTCAGGGCCGATCCTTTTCATTTATAACCGTGCCCATGACGACACCCATGACGACACCCATGACAGGCCTCAGCGAACGTATCGCCGATTTCGTGATTTCGACGACCCTTGAGGACATCCCCGATCTCGCCCGCGAGCGCGGCGCGCGCGCCGTCACCGACACCATCGGCGTGATGGCGGGCGGTGCGGCGAGCGACTTGGCGGCGCCGCTGCGGGTCTATCTCGAGGCCCTGGGCACGACCGGCACGGTACCGGTCTTGGGCACGGGGATGCGTACGGACGCCGAGCACGCGGCGTTGTTGAATTCGGCCTTCGGCCACGCCCTCGATTTCGACGACGGCTATCCTTATTACCCGGTGCACGCGAGTACCATCGTCATCGGCGCCTTGATCGCGAGCCTCGGCGACCGGCCGGTTTCCGGAAAAAAATTTCTCGAATCCTACATCCTCGGCATGGAGGTGGTGACCTGCATCGGCCGCGGCCTCGGCATGGGCCATTACATCAAGCGCGGTTTTCACGCGACCGGCACCCTGGGCATGTTCGGCGCCGTCGCCGCCATCGCCAAACTTCAGGGCCGGGATAAAGAGACCCTGCGCCGGACGCTTGGGATCGCGGCGTCGATGGCGAGCGGCATTCAGCGCAACTTCGGCACCATGATGAAGGCGATGCATTCGGGCATGGCGGCGCGCAACGGCGTGACCGCTTCGCTTCTGGCCGCGAGCGGCGTCACCGGGCACATGGACGTCATGGAAGGGAAGGACAACTTCTTCCAGGCCTACGGCGACGAGAACTCGAGCGCCGAGAAAGCCGGCGATCTATTGGGAAACCCTTATGCCTTCGTCGCGCACGGTGTCGGCATGAAGAAGTTTCCCTGCTGCAACGCCTGCGCCCGGCCGATCGACGGCCTTCTGGAGTTGCGCCGGGACCATAACCTGACGCCGGATAACGTCGCGGCGATCCATTGCGTGCTGCCGCCGGGCGGCACCAATCCGCTGCACTACATCAAGCCGAAGAACGCCAACGAAAGCGCGTTCAGCCTGGAATACTGCATGGCGGTCGCCTTGGTGGACGGTGCCGTCGGCCTTGATCATTTTTCCGAGGAGTCGATCGAACGCGCGGATTTGCTGGCGGCGCTTGAAAAGGTGACGAAGGAAGAGCACGAGCGCTGCATCGCCGAGGACCCGGACGCGAAAACCCGCGGCCCCGGACCGCGCGGCTTCGTCGAGGTGCACGTCACCACGACCGACGGCAAGCAATACGACAACCGCGTCGATATCGCGCCGGGGTATCCGGGCCGCGAGCTCACGAGTCCGGAGATGTGGGCGAAGTTCTCCGATTGCACGGGGTATGCGGGTATCGACCGGGATAAGGCCCGCGGTGTGTTCGACCGGCTCGAAACGCTCGAAACCGTGGCCGACATGCGGCCCCTGATCGACGATCTGGCCTAAATCACGATCCGGCCGAAGCAGCGTTCGGCAGGTCTTCCTTGAGCGCCTTATAAAGGCTGTAGGCCGTCAGCAGCAGGATAAACGCGAACGGGAAGCCGGTCGTGATCGCCGCGGTCTGCAGCGCGGCGAGGCCGCCGCCGATCAGCAGCACGGCGGCGACGATGCCTTCGGTCAACGCCCAGAAGATTCGTTGTGCGACCGGCGGATTCAAGGCGCCGCCGGCGGTGATGATGTCGATCACGAGCGAGCCGGAATCCGATGAGGTCACGAAAAACGTCACGACGACGAAGGTCGCGACCAGGGCCGTCAAGCCCGCGAACGGAATCGAGTCGAGGAACGTAAACAGCGCCTGCGGGACGCTTTCCTTGACGGCCGCGGCGATGCCCCCTTGGCCGTACAGCTCGACCGCCAAGGCGCCGTTGCCGAAAACCGTGAGCCACAGAAAGCCGACAAGGCTCGGCACGATCAGCACGGCGAGGACGAATTCGCGGATCGTACGGCCCTTGGAGATGCGCGCGATGAACATGCCGACGAAGGGCGACCAGGCGATCCACCAGGCGTAGTAGAAGACGGTCCAATTGTTCTGCCAGTGCGTGCCCGTATAGGTTTCTCCCCAGGTGGCGAGCCGGGGGAAGTTCTGCAGGTAATAGCCGATGTTCTGGGCGAATCCGTTGAAGATGAACAGCGTCGGCCCCGCAAACAGCACGAACAGCATGAGCGCGCCGGCGAGGATGATGTTGAGTTCACTCAGCCGTTTGATACCGTGATCGAGACCCGATACCACGGAACCGGTCGCCAGCAGGGTGATAAAGGCGATCAGCCAGAGTTGCGCGGTCAGGCTCGATTCGATGCCGAGGGTAACACTCAGCCCCGCGTTGATCTGGCTGACGCCGAAGCCGAGCGAGGTGGCGACGCCGAACAGGGTGGCGACGGTTGCCAAAACGTCGATGCCGTGGCCGATGGGGCCGTAAATCCGTTGACCCAGGATCGGGTAAAAGACGCTGCGGATGGAGAGCGGCAGGCCCTTGTTGAACCCCGCGTAGGCCAGCGCGAGCCCGAGCAGCGCGTAGATGGCCCACGGGTGCAACCCCCAGTGCAGGAACGTGAGCCCCATGGCTTCCTGCGCGCGCTCCCATTTTTCGGTGGGACCGAACGGTTCGATGGGGGGCGCGGTGTAATGCATGATCGGCTCGGCGACGGCAAAGAATACGAGACCGATGCCCATGCCGGCGGAATAGAGCATGGAGAACCACGCCCAGCGGGAAAAGTCGGGCAGGGCGTTCGGGCCGCCGATGCGGATTTTGCCGAACCGGCTGAAGATCAGAAAGAAACAAAAGCCGAGGATGAGATTGACGGTCAGGACGAAGAACCAGCCGCCGTTCTCGGCGATGGCGGTTTGAACCGTTTGGAAGGTCTCGGCGGCGTCTTCGGCGTTCGTCAGGGTAACGGCGACGAACAGGAAAATCAGAACAACCGCGGGCAGAAAAACCGGCGTACTGATCTGTAACCCGTTTCGGGCCGCCCGCGGCTTCACCGGCGTGTCACGCGTGTTTCGTCGTCAGGCGATAATGCATGATGCCCCAGGCCAGGTAACCCTTGTCGGCACCTTCGACCCAGTGCTGCAAGCCTTTCAACATCGTATCGACGTACTCGGGGCCCGAAAGCGTCAGCATCTCGCCGTAGCGTCCCTGCAGCTCCTCGCGCACATGGTGATAGTGATTGCGCAGCTGTTCGGAGAGATCGCGGGTGCTCACCTCCTTGAAGCCGAGACAGTTCAGTTCCTGACGGTAAAACCGGAACGACCCCAGTGTTTCCAGGTGAATCCGATCGAGGATGGGCTGCAGCACGCCGTCGGGGCAGTGGTCGCTTTGCATCGGATCGGTAAAGACGAGCTGTCCGCCCGAGTGCAGCACCCGCTTGATCTCATGGAGGACCGCTGCCCGGTTGCCGCTGTGCAGGATGGCATCCTGGGACCAGACGACGTCGAAGGAGTCGTCGGGTTCGGGCACGTTCTCGAAATCGCCGTGAACGACGTCGATTTTATCGTCGAGGCCGAAGGCCTTGTTCTTTTCCCGGTTGAGGTCGTTCTGGGTTTCGCTCAGGTTCAGGCAGGTCACGTGACAGCCGTAGGTTTCCGCCAGGTATCGGGCCGAGCCGCCGTAGCCGGCACCGAGGTCGAGAACGCGCGTCGTTTCGCCGAGCGGCTCGACGGCTTTGGCCATTTCGGCCACCGTGCGCCGGCTCGCCTCAGCGATCGGCTCATTGGGCGTCGTATAGATGCCGATGTGTATATCCTCGCCGCCCCAGATGTTCTTGTAGAACGCGTCCGCCTCGGAACTGTCGTAATAGGCTTCGGTCGTCTCGACGGCTTGGGATCTAGTCGGCATGATAGGATTTTTCCGCGACGTGGATAAAGAAGTCCGGATCGTTCTCCTGATAGGTTTCCTGAAAGTCGCCGTAGGTTTTGACTTTCTGGAACCCGACCTCCTTGAAAAGCGTCTGCATGTAGTTTTTGCGCAAGGGATACATGTTCAGGTTGAACTCGGCCCCATCGGGGAAGGTGTAGCGGAACCGGGCGAGGCCGTCGTCGACGTGCTCCGGTACGGCGCTGACTTGATCGCCGC
>JAVJPD010000730.1:0-1378 GCA_040216475.1 Rhodospirillales bacterium | reverse complement strand
GATCAGGCAGCCGATGCCGCCGGCGTAAATCCAGACGATATCCAATGTGTCGACGGCCAGGATGTCGCCGAACAGATACGCCATCAAATCGACCCGCAGCGATTTCATGAATGCCAGCACGACCAGCCCGGCGGCCAGGGCGCCGTGCGCCAGAATCCCGAGCAGCGTATCGGTCGCCAGCCGATGTTGATATTGAAGCGCGGCCAGCAACAACGAAATACCCACGCACACGACGATGATCCCGATATTCACGCTGACCTCGAACAGAAAACCCAAGGCCACGCCGAGCAATGCCGCGTGCGCCAGGGTCGCACCGAAGTAAGCCATGCGCCGCCAGACAATGAAACATCCGACCGGACCGGCCACCAACGCAACGCCGGCTCCGGCAACAAGGGCGCGCAAAAGGAAATCATCCATGGCGGACCTCTTTCGAAGGCGATTCCGCCTGATCGTCGGGGCCGGGGGCGTGGTCATCGTCCCGCACGGGACGGCCCGAGTCATCGTCCCGCACGGGATGGCCCGCGACATCGTCTCGCACGGGATGGCCCGCGACATCATGACGATGATCGTGGGCATGGGCGTAAACCGCCAGGGTTCGCGCCGCCTGGTCGCCGAACAGGGCGAGATACTCGGGCGCCCGACTCACGGTTTCGGGCCGGCCTTCGCAACAGATGTGATGATTGACGCAGATCACCCGGTCGGTCGCCGCCATCACCAAGTGAAGATCGTGCGATACCATCAGTATGCCGCAGTGCCGTTTGTCGCGTAAGGCCCGGATCAACTCGTAGAGTTCCGCCTGACCGGCGACGTCGACCCCGGCAGTCGGTTCGTCGAGCACCAGCAGATCGGGCTCGCGCAACAGCGCGCGCGCCAGCAAAACCCGGCGCAACTCGCCGCCCGACAGACTGTGAACCGGCCGATCGAGTACGTAGCGGATGCCGATCTCCTCGAGAATGGCGCGCGAACGTTCCCGCGTATGATCGGCGGACAGGCGCAGCAACCGCCGGACCGTCAACGGCAGAGTCGCATCGACGGAGAAATGTTGCGGTACGTAACCGACGCGGACGTATTTGCGCCACGTTACGGCGCCCGACGTCGGCGCCTGCAGGCCCAGCACGATCCGCACCAGCGTGGTCTTGCCCGAGCCGTTCGGTCCGATCAACGTGACGATTTCGCCGCTATGGATCGCCAGAGATACGTGATCGATGATGTCGGCATTGCCGAAACGCATCGTGACGTCCTTGGCTTCGACCAAAGGCAACCCGCTCAAGTTTTCAGATGGCATCGTGCGTTCCGGTTTGCCCGGCGCAATTCGGACACCGGCCGAGAATTTCGATGGTTTGATGCTGCACGTGAAATCCTTGCCGGCGCGCCTTCG
>JAVJPD010000729.1:0-2774 GCA_040216475.1 Rhodospirillales bacterium | reverse complement strand
AGTACTTGTAGATCTGCACGTTGTCGGCGGCCTTGACCAGGGTCGAGAAGGCGAGGCCGAGTTCGTGCTGGCTGGGTGCGACCTCGTGGTGGTGCTTGTCCATGGTCAGGCCCATTTCCATCATGGTCGAGACCATTTCGGCGCGCAGATCGTGCGCGGAGTCGACGGGGGGCACCGGGAAGTAGCCGCCCTTGACGCCCGGACGGTGGCCGATGTTGCCGCCTTCGTCGAAGATCTTGCCGCTGACGTAAGGGCCTTCGTCGGAATCGAACTCGAAGAAGCAGCGGTTCATGGTGACGTCGAAGCGGACGTCATCGAAAACGAAGAATTCGGGCTCGGGGCCGAAGTAGGCGGTGTCGCCGATGCCGGTGCTGCCGAGGTAGGCTTCCGCCTTCTTGGCGACCGAGCGGGGATCGCGCTCATAGCCTTGGCCGGTGGTCGGCTCGACGATGTCGCAGTTGACGATCATCATCGGCTGCGCCGCGAACGGGTCCATGGTGGCGGTTGCGGCGTCGAGCATCAGGGTCATGTCGGATTCGTTGATCGCCTTCCAGCCGGCGATCGAGGAGCCGTCGAACATGACGCCCTCTTCGAAGGTGTCGTCGGTGATGAAGTCCGAGCACATGGTCAGGTGTTGCCATTTGCCGCGCGGATCGGTGAACCGAAGGTCGACATAGGGAATGTTGTCGTCCTTGATCGCCTTCAGAACGTCTTGAGGCGTTTTACACTTTAAAGTCATCTTTGATCTCTCCCTTACTCTCTCTCGTGATGGTGAACGGCATAAAGAATGTTTTACTTTCGGGTTGGGCTAGAGGGCTTCCGTTCCGCGTTCGCCGGTCCGGACCCGAATGGCGTCTTGAATGTCGGAAATGAAGATTTTGCCGTCGCCGATGCGCCCGGTGTGGGCGGCCTGCTGGATGGCCTCGACGGCGCGTTCCACTTGGGAATCGTCCACGACGACCTCGATTTTTACCTTGGGCAGGAAGTCGACCACGTACTCGGCGCCCCGGTAGAGTTCCGTGTGGCCTTTCTGCCTGCCGAAGCCCTTGGCCTCGAGGATCGTGATGCCTTGCAGGCCGACTTCATGCAAGGCTTCCTTCACCTCGTCGAGCTTGAAAGGTTTGATAATGGCTTCGATCTTTTTCATCGTTGAGTGTGACCTTGTTGTCTTCGCGTTCCCGAACCGGCCTGCCGTTAGGCCGAGCCCGGATGGGAATGCCTCCATACATCCGGCACCCGGGGCCGTGCGGGCCCCGCGTACGCGCGCACACCATTGCAGAGGCCGTGCCAAAACGTATCTGATCAATTAATCATTATAAATCAGTATATTATATTTATTTCTTCATTCGGTTTCTCGGCCCGGCACCGCCCGGCAGATGCTTAAAATTTAAGCATCTGCCTAATTCTTGTGTGCTTTATTCTTGTGGGCCGCTAGGCCAAAAGCTCACGAATCCGCCGGGCGGCCTCGCGGATGTTGTCTTCCGAGTTGGCGTAGGAAAACCGGATGTAGCCCTCGCCGAAGGCGCCGAAGCTGGTGCCGGCGATGGTGGCGACGCCGGCTTCGTTCAGGAGCTTGTTTTGCAGCTCCTGCGCCTTGAAGCCGGTGCCCTCGATGTTGGGGAAGGCGTAAAACGCGCCGCCGGGCTCGATGCAGCGGAAGCCCGGAATTCGGTTGAGCTCCTCCAAGATGACCTTCCGCCGGGTCTCGAACGCGGCGACCATTTCCATCACCCGGTTTTGCGGCCCCTTGAGGGCCTCGATCCCGGCGTACTGGGTGGCGGCGTTGACGCAGGAATGGCAGTTGATCGCGAGCCGCGTCACCGGCTCGACCAGATGTTCGGGCCAGATCGAATAGCCGAGCCGCCAGCCGGTCATGGCGTAGGTCTTGCTCCAGCCGTTCAGCAGGATCAGGCGGTCGCGCAACCGCTCGTAGTTGAGGAAGCACACGTGCGGGCGGTGGTCGTAGAGGATGCGGTCGTAGATTTCGTCGCTCATGACCGCGACGTGCGGGTGCTTTTCCAGGCCCTCGACCAGCTTGTCGACCTCGCCGTAGGGGAACACGCCGCCGGTGGGATTGGACGGGCTGTTGAGGATGATGAGGCGGGTTCGCGGCGTGATCCGCGACAGCACTTCTTCGGCGTCGAAGGCGAAGGCGTTTTCCTCGCGCAGCGGCAGCGGCACGGCCTTGGCGCCGCTGAAGTTGATGACGGACTCGTAAATCGGAAAGCCCGGGTTGGGGTAGACGATCTCCGCACCCGGCTCGCCGAACATCAGAATGGCGAAGAACATGGTGACCTTGCCGCCCACATGATGACGATCCGGGCCGGATCGACGATTACCCCGTGGCGGTTGGCGATGTCTTCGGCGACCGCTTCGCGAAGCGGCAAGATTCCGTTCGCCGGGGTGTAGCCGTGATGGCCGTCCCGGAGCGCCTTGATCGCGGCCTCGACGATGTTCTCGGGCGTGGTGAAATCGGGCTGGCCGATGCCGAGGTTGATGATGTCGCGGCCCTGATCCTCGAGCGCCTTGGCGCGGGCCAGCACCTCGAACGCGGTCTCGGTGCCGAGCCGCGACAGCGCGGCGACGGTATGCAGGCTCGTTTCGGTCATTTTGGTGATCCTCCCCCTGCGGAATTTATGGGCCACGGCCGGCGAAAAGGCAACGGGATAGGGGCTTTCGGGGGCCTCCGGGAAGGGGGCGGGAGAGGCGCGGGCGCCCTTGACGGCGCCCGGCGGCGGGTCTAGTTAAGGCCCTTCCTGTGGTGGCTGTAGCTC
>JAVJPD010000728.1:0-4287 GCA_040216475.1 Rhodospirillales bacterium | reverse complement strand
GCGCATTGGTGCACCAGCTTCAATTTTTCCGCCTCGCTGATTTCAAGGTAATTGGTCGATATCTCGATCGCCTGACAGCCGGCCTCATGGAGATAGTCGACCATGCGGTCCCAATGGCCCTGGAGATAGCAAATCTCGCCGGTGGTGCCGCCGACCATGGGTTTGACGTCGTAGCCCCGGTAAAGCTTGATCTGATCGTAAAACAGCTTTTCGGAATAGAAGCGCGGATTGTAGTTGCGGAACTTGACGTAATCGATCCAGGCGCCGCCCGTTTCGAGATAGGCCTCGATCATCTTGAGGCCGTATCCCGGGTCGCGCACCAGGGTCAGGCCGCAGCTCCGGGGCTTATCCGGCCGCTCGACGATCTCGATAAAATCCAAGGCGTACTTCATGACACACTCTCCAGAAAAAGCTGGGGCGAGCTATCCTCGGCCCATTAAAATCGATAAGCAACTAACCGGTTATTTCTTATTGGAAGCCGCCACCAAGTCCTGAACGAATTGGTAATCGGCTGCCCTTAACAAGCCGTGGCGCATGCCTTCGACGGACGACACCCGGTCCCAATCGAGGTTTTCGACGTTGACTTCCGGCCCCAGTTCCCTGAACAGAAACACGGCCAGCTCCGGCCACGCGCTGGGACCGATTTCGAAGAAAATGTCCTCGAAGCCGATCGCATCGACGATTTTCTTGATCGCGCCGGGGTCGTTTTCCATGAAATACGTCAATTCGGCGTTCTCGATCGTCACCTTGGTCGAACCGGCATCGAGATCGTTCTTGATTGTTTCTATCAATCCATCCGCATCCGGCGGGCCGCCGAATTTCTTGCCGGTTTCGCTGAAGACATCGAGTCCCTTAGCGCGGCCGAGCTTGATCAACCGGGCCCGTTCCTTGAAAGGAAACGTCGGCAGCGTGTCGTCACTGACCTCGACGCCGGTGAAGCCGAGTTCCAGGAGGCGTTCGTAATATTCCTCGACCTTGCCGCGCAGATAGGCAACTTCGAAAGGAATGCCGCCGGGAAACGTCGGAATGTTACGAGCTTTGTAGAGGGCATTTTTCCGTTTAAGAAATTCCGGCTTGATTCGGTTCATGTGCCCGGCGTGATCGACGAATTTAACCTTATCGACGATCTCCTCGAACGCTTCCATCAAATCGTCCTGAAAGCCGAGCGGCAACAAGCGATCGCTCATCACCGTCCAGCCGGTTTTGCGCGGCTTCGGCGGGGTTCTCGGCGTATCGAGAAACGGATGTCCCGCATTGGTTAAATCTGCCTTGAACTCAGCCATGGTTCGCCTCCCTCGTTACTCTTGTTGCGACGCTTAAATATGCTTCGAGCGCCCGCCGTCGACCTTGATCTCCGTGCCGGTGATCATCTTGGCCCGGCTCGAAGCCAGGAATACGACCGCCGCGGCCACGTCGTCCGGATCGCACGGTCCGCCGAGCGGCACCAACTCGCGCAACCAGGCTTCGGCATCGGTCTTGCTCATCTTGCGTTCGCGCGCGGTGATTTCGATCAGCTCGTCGAATCGCCGGCCCGACGTAAAGCCCGGTGTCACGACGTTCACGCGGATACCCTTCGGTCCCATCTCGCCCGACAGACACTTCGAGAATCCGTGCACGGCGGCATTGATGATGCCGGCCATCGCCGCCCACGGCACCGGCTCCTTGCCGTGCAGGCCGGACAAATTGATGATCCGGGCGTGATTCGATTTTTCGAGATACGGCAGCGCCGCCTCGCAAACGGCGATCAGCCCCAGGGGCTTGGCGTCGAGCCGGCGGAGCCATTCCTCGTGCGATACCACGCCCAAACCGCCTCGGGCCGAGCCGCCGGCGGCATTGATCACGATATCGAGGCCGCCGAGCGCCTTGGCCGCATCGTCCACCGCTTGCTTGACCGCCGGGTTCATGCCGAGATCGGCGATCACGGTCACGACCTTGATGTCCGGATACCGCTTACGCAGATCGTCGGCAACGTCGCTGCAGAGCTTTTCGTCGCGGGCGAACAACGCGACATCGCTGCCTTCCTTGGCGAACTCCTCCACGCATGCCTTACCGATCCCCCGCGTCGCGCCGGAGACCAAAACCTTCTTTCCTTTTAACCCTAGATCCATCGCGATTACCTACTTTCAATGATCCGAATGCTTTTTACTCGAGTAAGCCGAACGGCGTACATATCGCGGACGCGGGCCGGACCCGCGCCCGAGGCCGCGCCGCAGCCACACAAGAAACCATCATGAAGATGAGGGCCTCCCGGTTAATTTTATTGTTCTTGCGGAACGCAGACAGCGTCCCGAAATTGCAAATCTAGGCGGCGCGAAGCACCGGTTTACCGGAGCCGACGACCGTCAGCGCCGGAATGACCCCGGCCTTCGTTTCGTTCTCGATTTCCATCAGACGCGCGCCGATCTTGGCAGCTTCGCTTTCGTCGAGAACAATCTCCGCCATATCCATGAATTTCTGTTCGAGTTGCTGCGCCGTCAGCGGATTGCTCGGCTCCCCCTTGGGCTCTTCCTGGCGGCGCTTGAGTACGCGGCCGTCCTTCAGTGTGACCTCGAGAATGGCCTGGCGCCCGCCGATGCCGAATTCGGGCTCGGCCACGAGTTTGATTTTTTTGGCCGTCGCTTCATGCAACCGCTTGTCCTTGTAGCCGTCCCAATAGGACCGCAAGCCGTTGACGCCGCGGTCCAGCCCCAGAACCACGCCGAACTCGGTGCTGCCCATGGCGACGTTGAGATTCGAGCACACCGGCTTCGAGGCTTGGCGAATCGACAGTTCGCTCATGTGGGACACCGCATGATCGACGTCGTCGATGGTGATGCCCTCTTCCTCATGGAAGGCCTGGGCGAGATCGATCGGGCCGTGGGCGTATCGGCACGCAGCATGAGGCTTGAAACCGACTTCCATCATGCAGAAACGTTTGCCGAGCCCATCGATATCCAAGTCGTCGACCCGCACTTGGTCGGTAAACGCCTTGAAAAAGCCTTCATGGGATTCGAGAACCGTGCGCGGGCCGCTCAACCCCCGGCTCGCCAAAATGCCCGCCAAGACACCGTTGAAGGCGGCCTTGCCCGGACTGAACGGTTTCGCCAAGCACGGATCGGCCAGATACGACTGGATACCGGCCGATTGCATGCCCGCGAGCCCGAAGGCCCAAGCGGTTTTCTCGGCATCGCAGCCCATCAACTTCGCCGTCAGCGCCGCCGCGCCGAAAGGCGACACCGTACCGGTGGTGTGATAGCCGCGCTGGCGATGGCCGGGATTGATCGCCTTGGCGATGCGGATCGCGATTTCATAGGCCGCGACAACCGCCGTAATGACGTCCTTGCCGGACGCGCCGGTTTGCTCGGCGACCGCAAAGGCCGAAGGCACCAATACGGAACCCGACTTTACGAGGCCCGTGCCGTGCGCATCGTCCAACTCGACGCCGTGGCCCAGCATGGCGTTGCACATGGCCGCCATCGGCGTCGGCAGTTTGAGCCCGTATCCGACGACCGTGGATTGCGGCGCCCCGCCCCATTCACCGGCGAGAGCGATCATGTGCTTCGCCGACTCGCCGATGGCCGACGCCGCGATTTGGTTGCCGACGCCGTCACGCAAATGCAGTTTGGCTTTCTGCACCACCTCGGCGGGCAAATCCTCGTAACGAAGATTCGTCACGAACTCGGCGAACCTCATCGTCAATCCGGCGAGGCGTTGATCTAAACCGGCATCTTTGGCCATTTGAAATCTCCTGGATGTATTAACGGCAAGAACCGCCGTCTGCGGCGGACATTAGACGAAATCGGACCGCTCGATGTCAATGCGGCCCGATGGCGTTCTTCGTTTTTCACGCCGTGATTTCAACGGATGAAATCGGACGGACGGGCAAGATAAATACCAATGCGCTCCCGTTCGGCCATACGCCGACCGGGCTACGATTTCAGTTCGAGCAATACTTTGTTGTTTTCCTCCCATAACTTCGCGACATAGGTTTGATCCAGGTCGGCCCCGAAGGTTTCCGCCGCTTCCGACCATAACGCACTGCACCGTTCGGCCACCGGCGCATAGCCGCCGATCGCCTTGGCGATGTCGACCATGATGCGGGTGTCCTTGGCCAACAGGCTGAGCGCCATGCCGGTCCCGAACTTGCGGGTCAATACCTGCGGGATCACTTTCTTCTCGATCGGATTGTTGCGGCCCGTGGCCGCCGCCGTCATGGACTCGATCATGGTTTTCATATCGAGCCCGAACTTGGCGCCGATCGACAGTGCTTCGATGGCCGTGATCAGGGCGCTGGCGTTGACGTAATTG
>JAVJPD010000727.1:0-2059 GCA_040216475.1 Rhodospirillales bacterium | reverse complement strand
CCGGCCAGGCCGCATTCGCCGCCTCGATGGCCCGCCGGGTTTCGGCCGCGCCGAAATTCGGCACCGTGCCGAGCACCGAATTGTCCGCCGGGTTGGTGACCTCGACGGTGCCGCCGCCGTCGGCGTCGACCCATTGACCGTTCACGTAACATTTCTGGCGGAATAGCTTGGAATTCTTAAGGCCCAAAGGAATGCTCGGCATGTCGTTCATCGGCGTCTCCCTAGTGCTGCGCTTAATCTGATTCACATATAAGTTCTCGATTGCGAATTGCGCGGGAGTATAGTCCCGCCCAGACCGGGTGTTAACCTTTTCGGCAAGCATTTGATATGATTGACGTTCCCCCCGCTGTAAGGCATAGGATTCGACGACCCCGAGCCCGAAAGCGGAGCCGAAACGGAACCGACGCGATGCGAAAAATTCATTTTCTGTCCTCGGCGGCGGGCATTGCCGCCGTCCTGACGACGTTATCGCTGCCGCCGGCGCCCGCGCTGGCGCAGCGGATCGACCCGGACAACGCCGCCTGGATCGAGCAGGGCGCCAGGAATTACGCCAAGCATTGCGCGAGCTGTCACGGCGCCAACCTCGAGGGCGAGAAAAACTGGCAACAGCGCAAGAAAGACGGCACCCTGCCCGCGCCGCCCCACGACGCCACCGGCCACACCTGGCATCATCCCGACCAGATGCTGTTTTTCGTCACCAAGATGGGCGGCCAGGCGGTCGCGCCGCCGTCCTTCAAAAGCGCCATGCCGGGATTCAAGGACGTGATGACGGACGAGGAGATTTGGGCGGTGCTGTCGTTCATCAAAAGCCGCTGGCCGGAGAAGATCAAAAAGACCCACGACCGTTTGAACGAACGCATGCGTCACACGAATCATTAGCCGACCCGTCAGATTTTGACCGGACCGTCGTCTTTCTTTTCGGGCGCGGGTTGCGGCGACTCGGGGGGCGGCGTCGTGCCGGGCAGGCCTTTCAGAAAATCGTCGAGCATTTTTTTCAACTGATCGATCATTTGATCGAGTTGCGGCTTGGCTTTTTCCCGGTACTCGAGTTCGGCCCGGCAGACGGTGCGCTGGGCCGCGCAGGCCGAACCGCAGGTCGTGCGCGCGGCATCGCCGGACAGATCCTGCTCGGGGTGTTTCTTGCGGCATTCGGCATAACAGGCGTCGTAGGCTTTCCGGCAATCCTCGAGGGTGCGTTGCCCCGGCTCGGCGGCCACTACGGTCACTGCGGTCACTGCGGTCCCCGCCGCCGGCGCCGCCGAGGTCGCGATAAGCAGCCCGGCCAGCATCCCGATCAGATGCATTCCACTAATTTTAAGCATGACGCCTCGCTGATAATAATGAACGGTCCGCCGGAAAATCATTTCCCCGGAATGATGGTGTCCCTGCGCTCGCGCGGGCCGAACCATCCCCAAAAGCCGGAGTCCTTTTTCGGCGGCTCGGCGCGCGCCGCCGGCCGGCCGGATGACGAAGACGCGGGCGATGGGGCGGACTGTGGCGCGGACTGTGGCGCGGGCGATGGGGCGGACTGTGGCGCGGCTACCGGCGCATCCCCGGCGGCGGCCGACGGCGCGCGCTGCACGCCCATGGGACGGTACTGTCGCTGCGGTTCGCCGCCCGCACTCGGCTGAGCCGTATCGGGGCGGCCTTCGCACCGGTTGCGCTGGCGCTGGCACGCCTGGCCGCACGCGACCCGGGCCCGGTCGTCGGCGAACGACAGGCCGGGATGGGTATTGCGGCACGCCGTATAGCAGGTTTCGAAATCGGACGCGCAATAGCCCATGCGCAGCGGCGACGGCTGTTGCGCCGACGCGGGCGTCACGGCCAGCGATAATAAAACGGAAACAAGGCCGAGGCCCCGCATAAACATGGATTCACGCTCCGTTCGATGCCCGCAGGCGGTTGCCCGCCCCGCGCGCATGCTACTCTTTGTATTTGCGCCAAGTCCAGATCGGATCATGATCTGCCCGCCGGGGCGGCTTACTCCACCGTGACGCTTTTCGCCAGGTTGCGCGGCTGATCGACGTCGGTGCCCTTGAGGCAGGCGACGTGATAGGCG
>JAVJPD010000726.1:0-5260 GCA_040216475.1 Rhodospirillales bacterium | reverse complement strand
GAGCCGACCGTCGCCCAGGTGTCGATCATGGTGCCGGAATCGACGTAGGCGCCGAGGTTGACGAAGCTCGGCATCAGAATGGCGCCCGGCGCGATGTGAGCGGAGCGGCGCACGACGCAACCGGGCACGGCGCGGAAACCGGCCTTGCGGAAACGGGCGTCGTCCCAGCCGTCGAACTTGCTCGGCACCTTGTCGAACCAGGAAGCGCCGCCCGGCGCACCCGGGATCGCAACCATGTCGTTCAGGCGGAACGAAAGAAGAACCGCTTTCTTGAGCCACTGGTTGACGCTCCAGGCGCCGTTTTTCTTCTCGGCGACCCGGGCCTCGCCGGAATCCAAAAGGTCCAAGGCGGCCTCGACCGCCTCGCGCACGGCGCCCCGGGTTTGAAGCGTGACTTTGTCGCGGTCGTCCCACGCCTGGTCGATGGTCTTCTGCAGAGCTTGTAAATCCATGATTTTGAACGGCGAATTGTGAAAATAAGCGGATGAGGCTGTGAAGATGAGCGAGCGGGCCGGTTCTGTCAATAAGCGTCCGGCGCGCGGCCCGCCCGGCCGTTTAGCCCGCAATGTCCGTCAGCCAGGCGGTTACGTCCTCGATCACGTGATGGACGTGTTCGTCGGCCGAACTGGCATGGCCCCATTTGGTGTCGGTCTTGACCCAGACCGTGGTCATGCCGAGCGCGGCGGCCGGCGCGAGGTTGCGCGAGATGTCTTCGACCATCACCGTTTTGGCGGGTTCGATGGCGAAATCCTTGACGAGTTGGCCGTAGATCGCCGGTTCGGGCTTGGGCACGAAATCGGTGCGGCGGATGTCGAAGATATCCTCGAAATGACGGCTGACCCCGAGGCGCTTCATCACCCGCTCGGCGTGATCCGTGGTCGCGTTGGTGAAGATGAACTTGCGTCCCGGCAGGCGTTCGAGCGCGGTATCGAGATCGGGGCTCGGCGGCACCGGGCTGACGTCGATGTCATGCACGTGTTCGAGAAACGCGTGCGGGTCCATGCCGTGGCGCGACATCATGCCGCGCAGCGTGGTGCCGTATTCCCGGAAATAATGTTTTTGCAGGCGGTAGGCCTCGTCGTGTTCGACGGCGAGGAACGCGGCGATGAAATCCCGCATGCGGATATCGATCTGGGAGAACAGGTCGCACGCGGCCGGATACAGCGTGTAGTCGAGGTCGAAAACCCAGGCCTCGGCGTCGCGGATGTCGTCAAGAAGGCGTTGCGGGCCTGCCATCGGACGGCTCAGTCGGGCACGATGATGGTGCCGGCGCCGTGTTCGGTGAAGATTTCGAGCAGGATCGCGTGCGGCACCCGGCCGTCGATGATGACCGCGCCGTCGACGTCGTTCTCCACCGCTTGGATGCAGGTTTCCACCTTCGGGATCATGCCGCCGGTGATGGTGCCGTCCTTGATGCCCTTGCGGGCCTCGCTGACGGTGAGCTGCTGAATGAGCGCGCCGTTCTTGTCCAGCACCCCGGTCACGTCGGTCAGCATGAGCAGGCGTTTCGCCGCCAGGGCCGAGGCGATCGCGCCGGCCGCCGTGTCGGCGTTGATGTTGAGCGTCTCGCCGGTCTTGCTGACGCCGATCGGTGCGATGACCGGCGTGATGTTGGATTCATCGAACATATCGAGAATTTCCGGCGAAACGTCCGTCGGATCGCCGACCAGGCCGAGATCGAGAATCCGTTCGATGTTGGAGTCCGGGTCGCGCTTGGTGCGCCGCAGTTTTTCGGCGATGATCAGGTTGCCGTCCTTGCCCGAAAGCCCGACGGCGGAACCGCCGGCTTCGTTGATCGCGGTGACGACTTCCTTGTTGATGGAGCCGACCAGAACCATCTCGACCACGTCGACGGTCGCCCGGTCGGTCACGCGCAGGCCGTCGATGAACTCGCTCTTGATCTTGAGCCGCTTGAGCATCTCGCCGATCTGCGGCCCGCCGCCGTGCACGACCACCGGATTCATGCCGACCTGGCGCAGCAGCACCACGTCGCGGGCGAACAGCTTGGCCAGCCCGGCGTCGCCCATGGCGTGGCCGCCGTATTTGATGACGATGGTCTCGCCGGAATAACGGCGCATGTAGGGCAGCGCCTCGGACAGGGTCTTGGCCTGGGCGAGCCAGTCGTCGCGGGTTTTCTCCGCCGCGGCGGCTTCGGGGTCGGTTTTGCTTTTCGTCATGGCGGGGGGAACTTACTGCAGATCGCTCTCCGCCGCCAGTGCCGAGAGCACGGCCCGCAATTCCGGGATTCCGGCGCCGGTCCGCGCGCTGGTGGCGATGATGTCGGGATGGGCCGCCGTGTGTTTGGCGAGAACGGCGGCGATTTTCCCGCATACCCCGTCGAGTTTGCCGGCGGCGATCTTGTCGGCCTTGGTCAGCACCGCCTGATAGGAGACGGCGGCGGTGTCGAGCATGGCCATGACCTTCTCGTCGGAGTCCTTGAGTCCGTGGCGGGCATCGATCAGGAGCGCGACGCGCCTAAGCTGCACGCGGCCGCGCAGATAATCGTTCACCAGCCCGGTCCATTGCTTGATGAGGGATTTCGAGGCCCGCGCGTAGCCGTAGCCCGGCAGGTCGACGAGGATCAGACGATGCGCCAGATCGAAGAAATTGATCTCGCGGGTGCGCCCCGGGGTGTTCGAGGTGCGCGCCAGCGTCTTGCGTCCGGTGAGCGCGTTCAGGAGGCTCGATTTGCCGACATTGGAACGCCCGGCGAAGGCGATTTCGGGCAAGGACGTGTCGGGGATGTGCTCACGCGTGGCCGCGCCGAGCAGGAAGTCGCATTGCTGGCTGAACAGCTTGCGCCCGGCCTCGAGGGCCGCCTCGTCCGCTTCCGGTCGCATCATGATCAAGGACCGTTATATGGGGACCGTAAAACCCGGCGGGCCGCGTTAAACCGTGCCCATCCGTTTCATAATGACCCATTGCTGGGCGATCGACAGCACGTTGTTCACCGCCCAATAGATCACGAGACCGGCCGGGAATTGCGCCAGCAGGATCGTGAATACCAGCGGCAGGAACATGAAAATCTTGGCCTGGACCGGATCGGCGGGCTGCGGGTTGAGCATCTGCTGCAGATACATCGAACCGCCCATGATCAACGGCCATACGCCGATCATCAGAAACTCGGGCGGCGTCCAGGGGATCAGGCCGAACAGGTTGAACAGCGTCGTCGGGTCCGGCGCCGAGAGATCGTGAATCCAACCGAAGAACGGCGCGTGCCGCATTTCGATGGTGACGAACAGAACCTTGTACAAGGCGAAGAACACCGGAATTTGAATCAGGATGGGCAGACAGCCCGAAGCCGGGTTGGCGCCTTCGCGCTTATAGAGCGCCATCATTTCCTGATTGAGCCGTTGTTTGTCTTCCTTGAAGCGGTCGCGCAGCTTTTCCATCTCCGGCTGCAGCTTCTTCATCTTGCTCATCGCTTCGTAGGATTTGTTCGCCAGCGGGAAGAAGACAATCTTGATGGCGATGGTGAGCAGGATGATCGCGACGCCGTAGTTCTTCACGAAGTCGTAAATCCAGATCATGGCGACGAAAATCGGCTTGGTCAGGAACCAGAACCAGCCCCAGTCGATGGCCAGGTCGAACTTCGCGATGTTCTGCTGGTCCATATATTTGGTGAGAGTCTTCATTTCCTTGGCGCCGCCGAAGAACCGGGCCGAGGCTTGGGCGCTGCCCTTGGGCTGCACGACGACGGCCTTGCCGAGGTAGTCGGTCTGATACAACTCGAGGTTCTGTTCCTTGCGATTGAAGAAGCGGGTGTTGACCTCGTTCTTCTGGTCGGGAACCAGAGCGGTCAGCCAGTATTTGTCGGTGATGCCGATCCAGCCGCCGGTCGACTTGTTCTGAATGGTTTTCTTGTCGCGGATGTCCTCGTAGTCGACTTCCTGCAGAACGCCGTTGAAAACGCCGAGCAGGCCTTCATGCAAAATATAGAATCCGGTCACCTTCGGCGTGCCGCGGCGCAGGATCAGGCCGTAGGGATAGAGCGTCACGGCCTGGCCGCCGTCGTTTTCGACGCGCTGGGTGATCGTGAACAGATAATCCTTGTCGACGGCGATGGTGCGCTTGAACGTGAGGCCCTTGCCGTTGTTCCAACTCAGCGTGACGGGGTTTTCCGCGGTCAGGGTTTGGCGGTCGGCCTGCCAGAGGGTGTTCGAATCCGGCACCGGCGTCGCGCCGCCGCCGGCGACCCAGCCGAACTCGGCGAAATAGCCGCCCTGCGCGGTGGACGGCGACAGCAGAACGATTTCCGCACTCTTGGGATCGAGGGTTTCGTGGTAGTTCGCCAGGGTCAGATCGTCGATCCGTCCGCCCTTGAGCGCAATCGAGCCGTGCAGGCGCGGCGCATTGATGCGAATCCGCGGGCTTTGTTTCAGCAGAGCGGCGCGGGATTGTTTTGCCATCGTGGCGGCCGCGGCGGGATCGCCCGGGGCCTGCGGGATGCTCGCGGAGTCGGGCATCGGAATGCTCGGGGCGCCCGTCTGTTGCGTTGTCGGCTGCGGCGCGCCGCCCGGGGCGGTCACCGGCGCCGCCGGTTTCTGCTGCGCGCTTTGCTGTGCCGACTGAGCTGATTGAGAGGGTGCTTTTTGCGGCGCGGCTTTCGCGGCGTCTTGCTTTTTCATCTGCTCGGATTGCGTTTGCGGCGGCGGCGTTTTGGGTTTGTCTTTTTTGACGAAGAATTCAAACCCGAGCACGATGGCGACCGAGATCACGATGGCGAGAATCAGGTTTCGTTGTTGTTCGTTTATCATTTGTATCGCCTATCGATGCGTCTTGATCAGGGAAGGACGGGACTGGGGCAAGCAATCCGGAACCGGGTCGACGCCCGAGCCGCCCCAGGGATGACAACGGCCGAGCCGTTTCAGCACCAGCCAGCCGCCCGCGAGGAAACCGTGCCGTTCGACGGCCTCATGGGCGTATGCCGAGCAGGACGGGTGAAACCGGCAGCCTCCTGCGACGGGGACGATGCTGCGCAGAACCGGCGACAGGACCCATTGGTAAACCCGGATGAACGCCCGCAGGAGCCATTTGAAAATCGCCATGATTTCACGCTCCGGCCGAAATGCGCCGGGGCGGCGTATCGCGATAAACGTCGAGTCGCTTCAGGGCGTTTTCGAGATCCCCGCCGAGGGCATCGAAGGCGCGCGTCAACGTGCCCTTGCGGCCGATGATCACGTAATCGTATCCGGGCGCGGCGTGTTCCGCGAGAATGCGTTCCGCAACCACGCGCAACCGTCGCTTGGCGCGGTTGCGC
>JAVJPD010000725.1:0-10589 GCA_040216475.1 Rhodospirillales bacterium | reverse complement strand
ATTCCGCTGACCCTGGCGATCGTGTCGGCCCTGATCCTGGGATGCGGCGGACACCGTTTCGCCATTCCGCAGATCAGCGTCGTCGAACTGGTCCGCGCCTCGGCACATTCCGAGCACGCGATCGAACTGATCAATGATTCGCCCGTGCTGCGGCTGCGCGACCGCCTGCTGCCTTTGATCAACCTCAAGCGGGTTCTGAAGCTCGACAAGCAATCGATCGGTAACGGCGCGAATGAATCCACCTCGGACGAAGCGTCGAGCATCACCGGCAACGGCCCCGGCACGGCCGCCGCCGGCGCGCAGACAATTCAAACAGTGGAAACCGATCCCCGCATCGTTGCCGGCCTCGAGAAGGAAAACTTCATCGTGGTGTCGCAAGTCGGCAGCTACATATTCGGCATCATCGTCGATCAGGTTTTCGACACCGAGGAAATCGTCGTTAAACCCGTATCCTCCATTTTAAAGGACATCCCCTTTTACTCGGGCAACACGATCCTCGGCGACGGCAGCGTCATCATGATTCTCGATCCCAACGGCATCGCCTCGATCGCCGGCCAGGAAGCCATGGCCGTCGGCGCTTCGGCCGAAACCGCGCCGATGCAGGCCCAGGAGACCACCGTCCTGCTCGTCTTCCGCGCGGGCGGCAAGGAACGTAAGGCCGTTCCGATGGCCTTGGTCGCACGGCTCGAGGAAGTGAATGTCGAAAGCATCGAAATCGTCAACGGCCAGCGCGTCGTCCAATATCGAGGACACTTGATGCCGCTGATCACCTTCGGCGAGGACCATGAGTGGCAGGAAAAGGGGCGCGAGGCCGTCCTCGTGTTTTCCGACGAAGACCGTTCGATGGGCTTGGTCGTCAGCGAGATCGTGGATATTGTCGAAGATCACCTCAAGGTCGAACTCGGCTCCGAGCGCGACGGCATCATCGGGAGCGCGATCATCAACAACAAGGCGACCGACATTATCGACGTCAGCCATTTCCTGACCCGAGCCTACGCGGATTGGTTCGGCGCCGGCACTACCGGCTCCGCCGCGCTCGACGGCCAACAAGGGGCCGCCCGCTTGAGCGGCAAACGCGTCCTCGTGGTCGACGATAGCCGGTTCTTCCGCAATCTGATCGTGCCGTTTCTGTCGGTCGCGGGCTACGAGGTCTTCACGGCCGAAAACGGCAGCAGTGCGCTGCAAATGCTCGACCGCGGTGCGCACTTCGACGCCATCGTCAGCGACATCGAAATGCCGGGCATGAACGGTTTCGAATTCGCCGAATCCGTCAAGGCCGACGGCCGGTGGACGGACACGCCGTTGATTGCCCTGTCTTCGCGTGCCGGCCAGGATTTCATCGAACGCGGAAAGCGGGCCGGCTTCCAGGAATACGTCGCCAAAACCAAACGCGACGATTTGCTCGCGGTTCTTGAGGTCGCTTTGACGACCCCATCCGACGAACGCGCCGCAGGAGGAGCCGCATGACAACCGAACTCGCCATCAAAGAAGACCACGCCCCTGCCGTCACGGAACGCAGCGAATATGAATTTCTGACTTTTCGTGTCCGCAAACAATTGTTCGGCGTGCCGGTTCTCGCCGTTCAGGATGTACTCGGGCCGCAAAAACTGGCAACGATTCCCTTGGCACGCCCCGAGATCGCCGGGGTTTTGAATCTGCGCGGACGTATCGTGACCGCCATAAACGTTCGTCAACGTTTGGGCCTGAAATCGCCGCCGGACACCCCGCAAATGAACGTCGTGGTTGAGCTGAACAATGAACTCTATAGCCTGATCGTCGACGCGGTCGGCGAGGTCTTGGGCCTGTCCCAAGATGCTTTCGAGAGCAATCCCAGTACGTTAGATCCCAAATGGCGAGAATTTTCCGCCGGGATTTATCGCCTGAAAAACGAACTTCTCGTTATCCTCGACGTTGCCAGCCTGATCAATGTCGGCGGAAAAAAAGACGACAAATAAGCCGGCGCCCGGCCTATAATGGGCTGAAAATACGGCAATGCTGAAGACAGGCCGATGGTTCCAGACGACAGGATCGATTACCAGCGTGCCGGCGACAGCGAGCGGCGGCGCAACCAACAGGCCAGGGATTTAATCCAATCCCTCATAGACCTGCACGAAATCTCCACCGATACCGCGACCGGCACGCACGGAAAAATCGAGAAGATTCTCGAACTCGGCACCGAACGTTTCGGCCTGCCGATCGCCGCGATCGGCCGCATCGCCGATGGACAATATACGATCGAACACATCATCAATCCCGGCACCGTGCCGAAAAAGGGCGACACATTCAAGGCCAAGGACGTCTATTGCTCCCTGACCGCACAAGCCGACCATCCGCTCGGCTTTCATGACGTCAGCCAAAGCGAGCTTAGCGACTATCCGATGTACGCCGCACTCGGTCTCGAGTCCTATCTCGGGGTGCGCATCGACGTCGACGACGAACCCTACGGCACCCTGGGGTTTGCCGACGTTAAGCCGCGCAGCCAGCCGTTTTCCGGCGCGGACCTCGCCTTTTTGCAGCTCCTCGCGACTTGGATCGGCAAGGAAATCTCGCTCCACACAACCCAGCAAACCCTGCGGCTTTCCGACCAAGCCATCGCTCATGCCACGACCGGCGTCACCATTGCCGATGCCGGCCACCCCGACCATCCGCTGATTTACGTCAACCCGGCGTTCAAAAGGATAACCGGCTACTCGTCCGAGGAATGTCTCGGCAGAAATTGCCGATTCCTTCAAGGCGAAGACCGGAATCAACCCGCCATGCTCCGGGTTCGGGAATCCCTGCACGACAATAAAGCCATTCGGGAAACCGTTCGCAACTATCGCAAGGACGGCCGGCTGATCTGGATCGACTTGACGATATCGCCGATTTTCAACGATGCCGGCGACGTGACCCATTTCGTCGGATTTCAAACGGACATCACCGAACAAGTCATTGCCCAGGATGCCTTGAAACAAAGCGAGGAACGTTTCCACATCGCCATCGAAAGTTTGCGCGAGGGCTTCGCTCTTTTCGATGCCGACGATCGATTGACGATATACAACGAAAAGTTTCTTGCGGTGCACGAGCACCTGCGGGACTTTATCCGGCCGGGCATACAACAAGAAGATATCGTTCGGGAGAATGTCAGACGGGGACTTAACGCCGACGCCCTCGGACGGGAAGAGGAATACATCCGAAAGCGCCTGGAACTGAGGCGCACATTGAGCGGGCAGACGATCCTCCGCCAGACGACCTATGGCACGTGGTACATCATCCAAGAAAGCAGGATGCCGAACGGCGGCCTTTCCGTTACCTACTCCGACATCACCGAGGTCAAAAACGCCGAAGAAGAACTCCGCCATCAAAATGAGATGATCAAGCTTCTGCACCGGACCGCGGCCACGGCCAACGCGGCGCAAGGCACCAAGGAAGCCATGCGGATCTGCCTTTCCGATATCTGCTCCTTCACCGGCTGGCCGGCGGGGCACATTTACCTTATCGGCCCCGACGATTCCTCGACGCTGATTCCGTCCGGCATCTGGCACATCGACAACCCGGAACGCTTCAAATCGTTCCGTGAAATCACCGAAAAAACGACGTTCAAAAGCGGGACGGGGTTGCCCGGCAAGGTTCTGGCCGACGGCAAACCGGTGTGGCGCATCGTCGATCTCAACCGCCTGTCCGATTACCCCCGGCTACAGGCGTTCCAAGACGCCAAAATAGGCTCCAGCTTCGCTTTTCCCATCCTGATGGGCACGACAACCGTCGCCGTTATGGAGTTCTTTACCGATGAAGCCGTCAGGCCCAACACCCTCCTCATTGGCATTTTAAGCGATATCGGCGCCCAAATCGGCCGCGTGTTCGAGCGCGATCATGCCGAGAAGCGACTCCGCGCCGCCAAGGAAGAGGCCGATCGGGCCAACCAAGCCAAGTCCGATTTCCTCTCGTCCATGAGCCATGAATTACGCACGCCGATGAACGCGATTCTCGGGTTCAGCCAACTCCTCGAGCAAAACACAAAGGAACCGTTGGGCCCGGCGCAAACCAAATACGTTCGGCAAATTCTCAAAAGCGGCAATCACCTGCTGGAACTGATCAAAGGCGTATTGGAACTTTCCAAGATCGAAGCCGGCAAAATGGAACTGACGATCGAATCGGTCAATCCGCGGGAAGTTCTCGACGACTGCCTGTCCCTGTCCCAGGTTCTCGCAAAAGATCAAAGCGTGCGGATTATCGACAAAACCGGGGACGCAACGCTGCCGCTCGTCCATTCCGACAAAACGCGGTTTATGCAATCTCTTTTGAACCTTTGCTCGAATGCCATTAAATACAACGTGCCCAACGGCACCGTTATGCTCGACTTCGAGAGAACGTCTCAGCAATTCGCCCGCTTTATCGTCACCGATACCGGCAAAGGCATCGCAAAAGAACGGCAAGGCGAATTGTTCGAACCGTTCGTTCGCCTCGACAAGAACAACAGCGATGTGGAGGGAACCGGAATCGGCTTGACAATCACAAAAAGCATCATCGAGCTTATGGGCGGAAGAGTCGGTTTCCAAAGCGAAGAAGGCAAAGGCTCGTCGTTCTGGATCGATCTCCCGTTGGCGTTGAGCGCATCGGCGCCCAAGACGCCGTTTGAGATCAACCGCGAAGATACCCTCGGCACGGCCTTCGAAACGGGCGGCCTAAAGAAAATTCTATACGTCGAAGACAACCCGACCAATTTGAGATTGATGGAAGCCATCCTGAATCAGATCCCGAATCTCACGATGATCCCCGCACACACCGCGGAAATAGGCTTGAAGCTTGCCGCCGAAATCAAACCGGACCTGATTTTCATGGACATCAACCTGCCCGGCATGGACGGCTATCAGGCATTGGAAGCGTTGAACCGCATGCCGCCCCTACAGGGTATCCCCGTCATCGCGCTGAGTGCCGATGCCATGCCCCACGACATCAAACGGGGCTTGAAAGCCGGCTTCGCGCAATACCTGACGAAACCGATCCAAATCGCCAAAATCCGCACCGCTATCAGCCAAGCCCTCAAAACGACCGCCTAGATCGGATATAGACGGCCACTGGGATAGCCACGAGGACGGCCAACGGGGTAAATCGGCGCCCGAAAACCGCCCTCCGGACGGAGACCGCCCCGGGTCTCCCGCTGCCAGCTGTTTTTTTAAAAATATAATATTTTCAATAAGTTATACATCCGTAATTACCACAATACGGATGGGGGAATCCCTAATTGCCGCCCTCCGGCCGTCTTCATACCTTACAGCCACCGCCTACTTGCGGGCCGGTGCCATGACTGTCGCGAAATCCTTGGAGCATTCCGTTGGACGATAAATCTTCCGCCTTATACGGAGCCTCGATCCTCATTGTGGATGACTCCCCGACGCAGATTTTGTTGATGAAGGAAATATTATCCTCAGCCGGATACACGCATTTATTCGAAACCAGGAACCCGCGTGAGACATTGCCGCTCCATCGCGAACATCATTTCGACCTTATTCTTCTCGATCTCAACATGCCGGCATTCAGCGGCTTCGACGTTCTCGAACAATTCAACGAGCGTGTCGATGCCGAGGATAGGCCCTTGATCGTCGCCGTCAGCGGGCAAGCTGACCCGGAAACGCAAGAAAAAGCCATGGCCATGGGCGCCCAGGGCTTCATCGCCAAACCCTATCAAATCACGGGCTTTTTATCGCACATTCAAAGCTTCCTCGAACCGAGCCTAACATGAGAATGCTCTCTTTTCACCGTAGACACACAAGGCAAACGATAACCGCCGGCGATATGTCGTTTGTATCGCGGCGAAATCCGATGCCGATCCGCTGAAGGAAAACCATTATGAAGCTCTGTCTTATCATTGATGATTCCCGCGTCGTCCGGATGGTCGCGAAAAAGATTCTCGAAGAACTCGGATTCGAGACGGCCGAGGCCGCCGACGGCCAGCAAGCTCTCGATGCCTGCATCAAGAAAATGCCGGATGCCGTCCTTCTCGACTGGAACATGCCGGTTATGAACGGACTGGATTTCCTGCGGGCACTTCGCAAGTCGCAAGGCGGAGACAAACCCGTCGTCGTATTCTGCACCACGGAAAACGACATGGAATCGATTCTCGAAGCGATCTCCGAAGGGGCGAACGAGTACATCATGAAGCCCTTTGACAGCGAGATCATTCAATCGAAATTCGCGCAGGTCGGCCTACTCTAACCGAAAACACAAGGGTGAAGCGCCGTGGCGCTCATGCAGTTCCCACAAGAGTCAGGACAAAAAATCGCCGATCCGATCAGGGTCATGATCGTCGACGATTCCGCCGTCGTACGCGGACTCGAAGCGCGGATGCTCAATCCCGATCCGGCGATCGAGATCGTCGCCTCCGTCGTCAACGGCGATGTCGCGGTCAAGACTCTCCCGAGGCATGACATCGACGTCATCGTTCTCGACATCGAAATGCCGGTGATGGACGGATTGACCGCGCTGCCGAAACTGTTGGCCATAAAACCCTCCGTGCAGATCATCATGGCCTCGACACTCACTCAACGGAACGCCGAGGTGAGCATCAAGGCCATGGCGGCCGGCGCGGCGGATTACATTCCGAAACCCTCGACATCCGGCTTGGCCGGCGCGGACGAATTCCGCCGCGAGCTTCTCAGCAAGATCAAGGCCCTCGGCCAAGCCGTGGGCCGGGGCCAAGGCGGCGGCACGGCCATACCGAGGACCACAGCGACCGGAACCGCGGCCGCGCCGCTCGCCCCTCCCGCCGCGGCGCGACCGGAACAATTCACCTTGCGCGATCCCGGCACCGGGCGGCCGGAAATTCTGGCGATCGGCAGTTCGACCGGCGGCCCGCAGGCGCTTTTGGCTTTTCTGAAATCGCTCGATACCGAGCTTCAGCTCCCGATCCTGATCACGCAGCACATGCCGCCGACCTTTACGTCCATTTTCGCCGCTCACATCGCGAAACAGTCGCCTTGGACGTGCTCGGAAGGCAAGGACGGCGATCCGCTGAAAGCCAATCACGTATACGTCGCTCCGGGCGATTATCATATGACGGTCGTCCGCAAGGGCGCGCAACGGGTTATCGCCTTGAATCAAGAAGCCAAGGAGAATTTCTGCCGTCCGGCGGTCGACCCCATGTTCCGCAGCCTCGCCACCAGCTTCGGCGGAAACGTCCTGGCCGTGATTCTGACCGGCATGGGCGCCGACGGCTGCAAAGGCGGCGAATACATCGTCAGGACCGGCGGCACCGTCATCGCGCAGGATAAAGCCTCCAGCGTCGTTTGGGGCATGCCCGGCGCCGCCGCCATGGCCGGCATTTGCAGCGCGGTTTTGCCCCTGAATGAATTGCCGTCATACGTTAACCGTTTTGTCGAGAGCCGCCGGAAATGAAGCCTGACGATTTCGAATTCCTCAGTACTTTGGTCCGCCAGCGCTCCGGCCTCGTCCTGACGTCGGAAAAATCCTATCTGCTGGAAAGCCGGCTGATGCCGATCGTGCGCCGGCACAGCATGAAGGACATCGGCGATCTCGTGACCGCCATGCGCGCAAAAACGATCAACGGCCTGGATACCGAGATTACCGAAGCCATGACGACAAACGAGTCGTTCTTCTTCCGCGACGTCAAGCCGTTCGACCTCTTCCGCGACGTCGTGTTGCCGACGGTCGTCAAGAACAGAGCCGCCAAGAAATCGCTTCGTATCTGGTGCGCCGCCGCATCGAGCGGCCAGGAGCCCTATTCGCTGGCAATGATCCTACAGGAAAAGGCCGCGGAGCTTCACGGCTGGAAATACGAGATCGTCGGAACCGACATCTCCCGGGATATTCTCAAAAAAGCGGAAAGCGGCGTTTATTCCCAATTCGAGGTGCAACGGGGCCTGCCGATCCAACTGTTGATCAAATACTTCGAGAAGGATGGCGAGGCCTGGAAAGTTACGCCTAAAATCCGTTCGTTCGTCAAATATCAATACTTTAATCTTTTGGACAATCTTGCGCCCCTTGGACAATTTGATATCGTCTTTTGCCGTAATGTTTTGATTTATTTCGATGCGGAGACAAAAAGAAAAGTTTTGGAACAAATCAGCAAATTGATACCGGATGACGGTGTCCTCTTTCTCGGGGGCGCGGAAACCGTCTTGGGCGTTACCGATAAATTCAAGCCGCTGCCGGGGCAAAGGGGTGTTTACGGACTTACGCAAGCCCGCAAAGGCCCCGAAATCGTTGGACAAGGAGACCATATATGGCCGTCGATATGAATATGAAAATACTGATCGTGGATGACTACAAAACGATGCTACGCATCGTTCGCAATCTTCTGCGTCAATTGAATTTCTCGAATATTGATGAAGCCACCGACGGATCGATGGCGCTATCGATGCTCAAGCAAGCTAAATATGATTTGGTTATTTCGGACTGGAATATGCAGCCGATGACCGGCATCGAGCTTCTCAAGGAAGTCCGCAGCGACGCCGGCCTGAAGCACATCCCGTTCGTCATGATCACGGCGGAAAGCAAGACCGAAAACGTGGTCGCGGCGAAACAGGCCGGCGTCTCGAACTACATTGTCAAGCCGTTCAATGCCGAAACCCTCAAACAGAAACTCGTTAGCGTTATCGGCCCCTTTTAACGTATTTCGGTTTGTCGCACCCAGGGAGAGGACCGATGCCTCGAACATCAAAATCGCTTACCGCCGACATCGGCAGTCGTCTGGAAAAGCTGAAGGACAGCGACCGGGAGACGGTTCAGGTCGCCGAAATCGCGAGTCTTCTCGACGACGCGATCCAGGCGTTGCACAGGCCGATGCCGCCCATCGATCCGCGCTTCTATCTGGAGCTCGAGTCCCTTGCCGACTATATTCGGAACACCCGGAGCGAAATCGCGGCCTTGCGTCCGGATACGGTCAAGGAGGAGTACCTCCAAACGGCTTCCGATGAGCTCGATGCGATCGTCGCCGCGACCGCCGATGCCACCAATGCGATCATGGACGCCACCGAACAGATCGAAGCCGCCGCCGCGGAGACTTCCGACGCCGTCAAAGCCGTTCTCACCGCGGCATCCACCGATATCTACGAAGCCTGCACGTTTCAGGACATCACCGGGCAGCGGATCACCAAGGTCATCGATGCCCTGAAAGGCGTCGAGGAAAAAATCGACGGCCTGCTGAAGGCGTTCGGTCCCGATGCCGGCGATACGAAGGCCGCAAGGCCGCCGCAAAAAAAAGCCCCGAAGGAATCGAAAGACGACAACCTGCTGAACGGCCCGCAAAAGCCCGGGGAAGCCAAATCCCAAGACGAAATCGACGCGATCTTCAACAGCCTTGATTAGAACAATGCACGCGTTAGTGCCCATTCATCCCGAATATCGGCCATTGCCGCCGGCAAAGTGAACACCATGGAAATCTTGCTCAGCGCCACCGCTTTTCTCATCGCCATGACGTCCCTATGGTTTGCCAGCCATGCTTTGCGCAAAATGGATACTCAATTCACCGAATTTATCGAGAACAACATCAAGGGCGTGAAGAACGAAGTCGCCATGCTGAATCAAGCGGTCGCGTCTTTAACGAGCCGGCTTCTCAAGATCGAGAAGGACCGGACCCTGCATGACAAACAAGAGGAAATCCTGAAGAAAATCGAAGCGATCAAAGGGACGATAAACGAATTGCAGCAGACGGCTCAACGATCGGCATCGCGGCTTCGCAGGCCGCCATCGGCGGCAAAATCCGAAAGCACGGAAGCCAAGGACGATCCGGTCACGTAAGACACTCTGTTCCCTCTTGCGCCGCCGTATTCCGGAGGCCATCATAAGACGGTATGCCGCGAGACGGCGCGAAATGAGTTAAAAGCTACGGACGAAGACGCACATGCCGAACGACCAGACCGATATCGCCGGGGAACGACTGGAAATCAGGGACGCCGACCGGGATTCCCTGCATATCCTGCCGCTGTCGATCATGCCGATCGAGACGCCGGGCCTGCGCCGGGCGCGGCTGATCAAGAACGCCAAGCTGCAGGGGGTCGTCGAGATTTTCGACGATCTCGAAACCGGCAGCGGCCAGATCGACATCGACGGCCTGCCCAAGGAATTCGATTGGCCCGATTCGCCGCCCCACCCCGATCTGATCCTGCTGCGTCAACTCGGCCTGCTGCCGAGCTACGACGTATACAGTCTGCGTATCCTATTGCGTGAGAACAACATTTCCATCAAAGACTACAGCGCCCTTCAGCTTTCCGATGCCATGAAAAAGGAACTGACGGAATACATGCGCATGTTCACGCGCCCCTTGATCATGGAGATCTACGGCAAGGACAACATGGAAATTCGGGACTTCGAACACGTCATCGCGCTGTTCCGCGATCCGGACGTGCAGAAAGCCCGTGAAAAACTTCAGATGATGGCCGAGAAGCTCAGCATCCAACTATCCGAGTTGCCGAAGTTTCTCGAGGATTACGGCGACGTGTTCCTCTCTCTGTCCTACTACCGGCGCTGCCTGGACGAGATCGAGCCGATCATCAGCGCGTTCCTGGATGCCCTGGCGGAGCTTCGGCAAAACTACCAGCTCAAGACCGACATCAACTTCATCAACACCAGCAACATGATGACCTCGACCA
>JAVJPD010000724.1:0-2921 GCA_040216475.1 Rhodospirillales bacterium | reverse complement strand
CAGGCCTTGCACGCTCCGGGCCAGACGCTTCGGCGAAATCCCGGCGCGGAACAGGCTTTCGCACACGTAAATATTGCCGAGCCCGGCGACCGTGCGCTGATCGAGCAGCGCCGCCTTGACCGGGGTGTTGCGCCCCTTGAGACGCGCCGCCAAGGCGGCGGCGTCGAACGCGGGATCGAGCGGCTCTGGCCCGAGCCCCTTGATCAGCTTGTGATCGGCGATCGCATTGTCGCTCGAAAGCAGGAGCGAGCCGAACCGGCGCGGATCGTTGAAGACGATGCTGACGCCCGCGTCGGTTTCCAGGATGACGTGATCGTGCGCCTCCAGGGGCGGCGGCGGACCGTGGGTGATGCGCACCCGGCCCGACATGCCCAAATGCAGGATCGCAACACGCCCGCCCTCGAAACGGATCAGGATGTACTTGGCGCGGCGTTCGAGCGCGCGCACCCTCGCGCCGGTCAACGCATCGGCCAGGCGCGGCGGCACCGGAAAGCGCAGGTCGCGGCGGCGCACGGTAACACGCTGCAGGGTGCGGCCTTCGAGCACACCGACCAGGCCGCGGCGAACGGTTTCCACTTCGGGCAGTTCAGGCATGGTTGCGGCGGACTTTCATGGTTTGTTTAAAGTCGTATCGGAACAAACGCGTGTAACATAGATCGGATCATGGTTTGTCGGAAACACCGTTCGGCTCCGATAAATCATGTGAACTCGCCTTGGCGAAGCCGGAGCTTCGCTACGGCGTAGCCAGGTCCGATCTATATCGATACCCGGGAGCCGATTCACATGGTTGTCGGAATCGCTCATAACGATCCGACTGCCATGACCGGCTCTCTAGCGCGCGTCCGGCCCTTAGGCTATGGTGCCGGCCATGACCGGTCACGAAAAATCGTCTCCGCCGCCTTCCGGGAACGTCTCTGGAAACGTCCCTGGCGACGCCACCGCCTCGTTCGGCTTTCGCGATGTGCCCGCGCACGCAAAGGCCGGGCTGGTACGCGGCATCTTCGATAACGTCGCCGGGCGCTACGATCTGATGAACGACCTGATGAGCCTCGGCGTTCACCGGCTTTGGAAGTCGGCCTTTCTGGATCGGCTGCGCCCGCGGGCTGATATGCGGCTCTTGGATGTCGGCGGCGGCACCGGCGACATCGCGTTTCGCTTTCTCGAACGCGGCGGCGAGGACGTCACGGTCTGCGACATCAACACCGAGATGCTCAAGGTCGGGCGCGACCGCGCCTACGATCGCGGCTACACCCACGGCCTGCAATGGCTGTGCGGCGACGCTGAAAGCCTGCCGCTTGACGACGCCGGCTTCGATGCCTTCACCATCGCGTTCTGCATCCGCAACGTCACCCGCATCGACAGGGCGTTGAGCGAGGCGCGGCGCGTGCTCAAACCCGGCGGGCGGTTTTTATGCCTGGAATTCAGCCAGGTGATCCTGCCGGTGCTGGATCGCATTTACGATCTCTACTCGTTCCGGGTGCTGCCCGCCCTCGGCGCCTTCGTCGCCCAGGACCGCGAAGCCTATCAATACTTGGCCGAAAGCATCCGGCGTTTTCCCAACCAGGACGCGTTCGCCGCGATGATTCAAGATGCCGGGTTCGCACAAGTCACGTACCGCAATCTTTCGGGCGGCATCGCCGCGATGCACAGCGGCTGGCGGATCTGATCGATGATCGATGCCTTCCGCCACCTGAGCCGGCTGATTCAGATCGCGCGCATCCTGGCCCGCCACGACGCGCTGTTCCTGCTCGAAACCATCAAGATCGCGCCGTCGGTCGTCTGGCTGGCGCGCCTCATGTCGGCCAAGGACGTCGAGGGCCGCCCGGGCGAGCGCCTGGCGCGGGCCTTGAGCGAGGCCGGGCCCAGTTTCATCAAGCTCGGCCAGGCGCTCTCGACGCGCGCCGATCTGCTCGGCGAGGAAATGACCGCCGATCTGTCCGACCTGCAGGACAAGCTGCCGCCGTTTCCCGGCGCCGAGGCCCGCGCCGCCATTACCGCCGAATTCGACAAGCCCGTCGAAGACCTGTTCGCCGCATTCGACGATACGGCCGTTGCCGCGGCCTCGATCGCGCAGGTTCACTTCGCCGAAACGCAGGAGGGCGAAGCGGTCGCGGTCAAGGTGCTGCGCCCGGGCATCGAGCGCGCCTTCGTGCGCGATCTGGACCTTTTCCTCTGGGTCGCCGAGCTGATCGAGAAGACCCGGCCCGAATGGCGGCGCCTGAAACCGGCCGAATCGGTGCGCACGCTGGCGCAATCGGTCGAGATCGAGATGGATCTTCGCTTCGAGGCCGCCGCCTGCGCCGAGATCGCCGAGAACTTCGCCGACGACGCAACCTTCTTCGTGCCGAACGTGGACTGGACGCGTACCGGCAAACGGGTCCTGACCACCACGCGCATCAGCGGCATCCCCATCGACGACCGCGAGGCGCTGCTCGCCGCCGGGCACGACCTCGACGGCATCATCGCGAAAGCCGCCGCCGCGTTCTTCAAGCAGGTGTTCCGCGACGGCTTCTTCCACGCCGATCTGCACCCGGGCAATCTTTTCGTCCAGCAGGACGGTTCCATCGCGGCGGTCGATTTCGGCATCATGGGACGGCTCGACCGGCGCACCCGGCGCTACCTCGCCGAGATGCTGCTCGGCTTCCTCGGCCGCAATTACCGGCGCGCCGCCGAGGTGCATTTCGAGGCCGGCTGGGTGCCCGCGCATCATTCGGTCGAGGCCTTCACCCAGGCCTGCCGCTCCATCGCCGAGCCGATCCTGGACAAGCCGCAAAACGAAATCTCGATCGCGCGCCTGCTCGCGCATCTGTTCCAGGTCACCGAGACCTTCGACATGGAAGCGCAGCCGCAACTGCTGTTGCTGCAAAAGACCATGCTGGTCGCCGAGGGCACCGTGCGCAAGCTCAACCCGGAAGCGAACA
>JAVJPD010000723.1:0-3771 GCA_040216475.1 Rhodospirillales bacterium | reverse complement strand
GCCGACCAACCATCTCGACGTCGACGCTCGCGAAGCCTTGGTGCAGGGCCTGAACGCCTATGACGGCGCGGTCGTACTGGTCAGCCACGACGCGCACCTGATCGAGCTCATCTGCGACCGCCTGTGGTTGGTCGACGAGGGCACGTGCGACGTTTACGACGGCGACATGGAGGATTACCGGCGTCTGCTGCTCGACCGCGCCCGCCGGCGGCGCCGCGAAAGTAAAATCGAACGCAACGACGGCAAGGAACGGGTCGACAAGAAGGCCGATCGCCAGGCGCGCGCCCAGGCACGGGCGGAAACGGCCGCGTTGCGCAAGCGGGTCCAGGATGCCGAAAGAAAACTCGAAAAACTGAGCGAGCGGAAAACCGCGCTCGAGGGAAAACTCGCCGATCCGGCCTTGTACGAAGGCCACAGCCAAGACCTGCGGGCGTTGAACGCGGAATTGGCCGACGTCGTGAAGGCCATCGCGGCGGCCGAACGAACCTGGATCGAGGCCGAGGAACAGCTGGCTTCCGTTTGATCCCGATTAATAGAAAATCACCTCGCGCGCTTCCGGCGACTTGAACAGTTTCGTGCCGGAATGGCTGACGCCCGGCATGATCACGACCCGCACGCGATGCGGCGCGAAGTAGCGGTCGAGGTGCGCCTTGAACATCAGGCCGCGTTCCAAACGTTGGCGGCCCTGCATCATGGCCCGGCAGTTTCGCGGCAGGCCCTTGCCCTCCGGGTCGGTATCCTGGTCGCCGAGCAGCAGGACGAAGTCCCGTTTACGGATGCGCCGGATCAACGCCGCCTTGCCCGATGCCTGCATGTAGGCGTTCAGTTTTTCGATGCCGTATTCGTATAGGTTGTAGCGCGGGCATGCCGCGATGTCGCGCGGCCGGGCGAACGTACCGTCGAACGCGGGTGTCGGGCGCATGTCGTTCAGATAGGTGTAGCGTCCGGGATTGGCCGAAACGTGTCGGATGTGAATCCCGGCAAGCGCGGGCAGGGTCGAATGGCCGGCGACGTAACGCTGGATGAACTGGCCGCCGGCGGAGTGACCGATCACGGTAATCTTCTTGAGGTTCGGAAAGTTCTTGCTTGCGCCGAGAAAACTCAGCAATTCGTCCATGGCGGCAAACGAGCCGATCCGCTGTTTCATCGATGTCGTGGAGAGATCGCCGCGCTTCCAATGCTTGTCTTTGTCCCAGAACAGATCGCCCGCAAGGCGGCGCGGCGGATCGTCTTTCGCGTTCGAAAAGCGCGGCGCGATGACGAGGGTTTCCTGGTCGAGTTTGACCTCCCGCGCGGCGTCCGTCGCGCGCGCGAAATACCGGTGCGCCGTGCGCGACGAGCCGTGCAAAACGACGACGGCGCGTTTGATGGAAATGTTCTTCTTTTCGAGCGGCAGGTTGCGGTAGACCGCCAGCTTGAGGCCGTTCTTCAACGGGAACTGCGTCCGGCAGGCTTCGCCGCGCATGCACAGCATTTCGGCGGGCGCCTGGGCGGACGCCGCCGCCGCTGTCGTGGCTTGTGTCACCGCTTGTGCCGCGGCCTGTTCCTCCGGTGCCGTCCGGCAAGCGCCGAGCACGAGGAGGGCGCAGGCCATCGCCGCGTAGGGTATGCTTGTTCTCGATGGGGAAAACGGGGTCGGCATGAAGGTCATTGTATCTCGATTTGTGCCGGCCCGTGAGCGGAATCCGAAGGACGTAACGGGATCGAATTGACTTGCCCCGGGCGGTTGGGCCAAAGTGCATCAACCATTTCGAAAAACAATAAGCAAAAAGGAGGCACGCCGTGGCGTATTTCTACGAACTCGAAAACATGGACATCAAGGACGTGGCGCCGGAGATGACGACCTCGCGCGGGGCCTGCGTCGACGGCGAACGGATGACCGTCGGCCTCGTCCACAAGGCGCGCGGCACCGGCTCGCAGCCTCACCGCCACCCCAAGGTCGAGCAGTTCAACTACGTGCTCAAGGGCGCCTTGAAGGCTTGGATCGAGGGCGAGGAAAAGACGGTGGGCGCGGGCGGTTTGATTCATATCCCGGCCAACGCCCTGCACAGCATCGTCGCCGTCGGCGAGGAGGATTGCTGGTTTTTCATGGCGAAGGATACCGGCGCCGACCCGGACATGGGGATTCTCGGGGTGACCGAGGAAGCGGGCGTCACGGCTCCCCGGTATGAGCCCGGTTACGAAAAATAAAAATAAAAAGGGCGGAATTTTTCCGCCGGTCACGATTTTGCCATATTGTCGGGCTCTATTAAGGGATATTCACTTCGTTATCTCATCAACATCCATACCTTTTGGGGGAACTCCATGAAAAGACTTGCTTTCAAGAAAGCCGCATTGCTGTCGCTGATGGCGTTCGGTTTGCTGTTCGCGCAGGCCGGTGCCGTTCAGGCGAAGATGCCGATGATTCCGCAATGCGTGGCGGCGTGGAACGCGCTCGGCAAGGCGAAGATGCTCGGCGCGGCGAAACAGGTGATCACGACCGACTGCGCCATCATGTATAAGAGCAAGTGGCTCGTCGGTAAGGGCGTCGTGAATCAGAAGGCCTGCGCGCCGGCCTGGAACGCGCTCGGCAAGGCGAAGATGCTGGCGGCGACGCGCGAGTTGATCACGCGCAACTGCCCGGTTCTTTACAAGCAGAAGTGGCTCAAGCCGTAACGCTTGGTCCTGTTTTTCGAAAAATGCCCGTGCCGGTTCCGGTGCGGGCATTTTTTTATGCCCCCCCGGCTTTTATGCCTTTGCGACCGGCAACTCGTTCCAGCGCGTGGTGTAGCGGGGCGACAGCCGGTTCTGATTCATGCGCCAGTTGGTATGAACGCCCGGCCCGCCGAATTGAACGGCCTCGCGCCCGAGTTTCCGGTTGATGGCGTCGAGCGCGGTCATGAGGGCCGTGCCGCGCCCGTCGTCCGCTTTATCGAACAGGGCGGGGACGTGGCAGGCCTCGGGGGTCAAGTCCCACAGCACGATCCCGGCCTTCTTGTAGCGGTGCCCGGTGCGGAAGATCGCCTCCAAACCGTCGAGCGCGGCCCGGGCGATGGCGCCGGTGTGGTTGGTGGGGGCGGGCAGGGTCATCGCGGCGGCGTCCTTGCATTGCGGATCGCTGCCGTCGAAACGGCCGGTGCGCGCCGAGACGCGCAGGCCGCCGCACAGCATTCGGTGATGGCGCAGTTTCGCCGCCGCGCGCGCGGCGAAGGCGCCGACGGCTTCCTTGAGTTCGCCGAGCTGCGTCACCGGCCGGGCGAAGCTGCGCGAGAAGATGACGGTCTTTCGGTCCGCCGGGTGATGCTTGGTTTCGATGCAGGCATGCCCACGCAATTCGTAAACCGTGCGCATGACGCCCGCGCCGAAGCGCTTGCGGATGACGTCGATCGGCGCGTCGTGCAGGTCGCGGGCGGTGCGGATGCCGAGATCGTTCAGTTTCGGCGCAAGGTTGCGCCCGATCCCCCACAGCTCGCCGGCCTCGGTCGCGGCGAGAACGGCGAGGCGGTCTTCGGTTCGGGTGAGGTCGAGCACGCCGCCGGTTTCGGGCTGCTTTTTCGCGAGGTCGTTGGCGAGCTTGGCGAGAGTCTTGGTCGCGGCGATGCCGACGGAGATGGGAATGCCGGTCCAGCGTTTGACGGCGCGGCGCATCATCTGGCCGTGCGCGATACGATCGTCGGATAGGCCGGTAAGATCGAGAAAGGCCTCGTCGATGGAGTAAACGTCCACATGCGGCGAGAATTTTTCGAGCGATGTCATGACGCGTTGAGACAGATCGCCGTACAGCGCGAAGTT
>JAVJPD010000722.1:0-4574 GCA_040216475.1 Rhodospirillales bacterium | reverse complement strand
CCGCCCAGGGCGGCATCAGCGCCGCGCTCGGCAACATGGAGCCCGACAGCTGGGATTGGCACGTTTACGACACGGTCAAGGGCGCCGACTGGCTCGGCGATCAGGATTGCATCGAATACCTCTGCAAGGAGGCGATTCCCGCGGTGATCGAACTCGAGCATTACGGCGTGCCGTTTTCGCGCACCGAGGACGGCAAGATCTATCAGCGCCCGTTCGGCGGCCATACCCGTGCCGGCGATCACCGGCCGGTGTCGCGCGCCTGCGCCGCCGCCGATCGTACCGGGCATGCGATGCTGCACACGCTCTATCAGCAGTCCCTCAAGAACGAGACCGAGTTTTTCGTCGAATACTTCGCCATCGATCTGATCATGGACGACGAGGGCGCGTGCCGCGGCGTCGTCGCCTGGAATCTCGACGACGGCAGCATTCACGTGTTCCGCGCCAACCTGACCGTTCTCGCGACCGGCGGATACGGCCGCGCCTATTTCTCGTGCACCTCGGCGCATACCTGCACCGGCGACGGCAACGGCATGGTCGCGCGCGCCGGTCTGCCGCTCCAGGACATGGAGTTCGTTCAGTTCCACCCCACGGGCATCTACGGCGCCGGCATGCTGATCACCGAAGGCGCGCGCGGCGAAGGCGGCTACCTCACCAATGCCGAAGGCGAACGGTTCATGGAGCGTCACGCCCCGACCGCGAAGGACTTGGCTTCGCGCGACGTCGTCAGCCGCGCCATGACGATGGAAATCCGCGAGGGCCGCGGCGTCGGCGAGGACAAGGATCACATCTTCCTGCACCTCGAGCATCTCGGCGCCGATACGTTGCATCTGCGCCTGCCGGGCATCACGGAAACCTCGCGCATCTTCGCCGGGGTGGATGCCGCCAAGGAGCCGATTCCGGTGCTGCCCACGGTGCATTACAACATGGGCGGCATTCCGACCAACGTCCACGGCCAGGTCATCCGTCCGACCGAGTCGAACCCGGACGCGGTCTGCCCGGGCCTGATGGCGGTCGGCGAGGCGGCCTGCGTGTCGGTGCACGGCGCCAACCGCTTGGGCACGAACTCGCTGCTCGATCTGGTCGTGTTCGGCCGCGCGGTCGCGCACCACGCCCGGGATACCCTCAAGCCCGGCGAGCCGCACAAACCCTTGGCAAAAGATGCCGCCGATTTCGCGCTGTCGCGCTTCGACCGCATCCGCAACGCCAACGGCTCGATGCGGACCAGTGAGATTCGCGGTACCATGCAGCGCACCATGCAGAACGACGCCGCCGTGTTCCGGACCAATCAATCCCTCAAGGAAGGGGTCGAGAAGATCTACCAGGTCGCGGAAAGCCTGCCCGAGTTGTGCATCGCCGACCGCTCGCTGATCTGGAATTCCGATCTGGTCGAGGCGCTCGAGCTCGAGAACCTGATGGAATGCGCCAAGACCACCATGGTGTCGGCGGAGGCGCGCAAGGAAAGCCGGGGCGCGCACGCCCATGAGGACTACCCCAAGCGCGACGACGTCAACTGGATGAAGCACACGCTGTCTTGGGTCGATGCCAAGGGCAAGGTGTCGCTCGGCTACCGCCCGGTTCACACCTACACGCTCAGCAATGAGATTTCCTACATCGAGCCCGAAGAACGGATTTACTGACGGGCGAAAAGGCGGGCCAAAGGATGGAATTGCACCATGGTTGAATTTTCATTGCCGGCCAATTCGAAGGTCGTCGAAGGCAAGACCCACAAGGCTTCCGGGGATGCGGCCAACATCCGCCGCTTCAAGGTTTATCGCTATCAGCCCGACGAGGGGAATAACCCGCAAATCGATACTTTCGAAATCGACATGGACCGCTGCGGGCCCATGGTGCTCGACGCGCTCATCAAGATGAAGGACGAGATCGATTCGACGCTGACCTTCCGGCGCTCCTGCCGGGAAGGGGTCTGCGGCTCGTGCGCCATGAACATCGACGGCACCAACACGCTGGCCTGTACCAAGGCCATCGAGGACGTGAAGGGGGACGTGAAAATCTATCCCCTGCCGCACATGCCGGTGATCAAGGACTTGGTGCCCGATCTGTCCATCCCCTACGCCCAGTACGCCTCCATCAAGCCGTGGCTGCAGACCGATACCCCGGCGCCGGCGAACGAGGAGCGCCGTCAGAGCATCGAGGAGCGCGAAAAGCTCGACGGTTTATGGGAATGCATCCTGTGCTTCTGCTGCCAGACCAGCTGCCCGAGCTACTGGTGGAACGGCGACCGTTATCTGGGTCCGGCGATCCTGCTGCAGGCGCACCGGTTCCTGGCCGATTCGCGCGACGAATATACCGGCCAGCGTCTCGACGAGCTCGACGATCCGTTCCGGCTGTACCGGTGCCATACCATCATGAATTGCACCAATGCCTGCCCGAAAAACCTCAATCCGGGTCAGGCGATCGGCGAGATCAAGGGCATGCTGGCGCGCCGGCGCTAAAGCCGATTCGGCCTGCTTCCCGTTCCATTCCGCGCTATTCCAGATCGATGGTGCCGTCGATCCTGTGCTCGAGGCCGGCCGCCCCGATCCGCAGCGTGACGTGCGCCTCGAGGGATTCGTCGCCCTTGAGCCGTCCGTCCGCGAGCGCCTCCTGGACCGCGCGCTCGATCTCGCGTTGGGACGTGACGCCCACGTTTTTGAGGAATTTCCGGATTTGCATATTGAAGACTTCTTCGTTCATGGCGTGCTCCTTGTCGCGATCTTTATCGGTACCATAGCAGGAAGTCCCCATGAAGGGGCCGCGGATCGCCGAGGAGTACGAAACCGGCCCGCTCCCGGGCGTTAAGATGGTGACGTCTGTTGCCGTTTCCTGATATCCATCGGCATGCCCCGTGAGACCGAATCGTTGAACGCCTTGGAAAACCGCCCCGCCGTTTGATGCCGTCAGGACCTTTGGAAGCCTATAACGCCTTGCTCGAAAGCGGCGATCTGCAGCCCGATCCGGCGCAGGTGCGGGCCGCCGTGCGGCTTCAGGCGCTGCATGAGTCGCTGGCAAATTATGTTCCGAAAAGCGCCCGCCGGGGCTGGCTCGGCCGCCTGGCGCAGCGCGCCGGCGCGCCCGCCCGGCTCAAGGGGCTTTACCTTCACGGCGGGCCGGGCCGGGGCAAATCCATGCTGATGGACCTGTTTTTCGAACGCGCCCCGGTCGAAAAAAAGAAACGGGTCCACTATCACGTGTTCATGCAGGAGGTTCACGAGCGGGTGAACAACTTCCGCGCGGCCGCCAAGGCGGGCAGGATTTCCGAGAAAGCCGATCCCCTGATCGCGCTCGCCCGGATCATCGCCGAACGGGCCTGGCTACTCTGTTTCGACGAGTTTCACGTTACCGATATCGCCGATGCGATGATTCTCGGGCGGCTGTTCGAGGCCCTGGTCGATTCGGGCGTTATCGTGGTCGCGACCTCGAATCGGCCTCCCGACGACCTCTACGAAGGCGGTTTGCAGCGAGAAAGATTCGTGCCCTTTATCGAGCTTTTCAAGACTCGACTCGATGTTTTGCCGGTCGACGGCGACGTCGATCACCGCCTCGAACGACTCCGAACCATGCAGGTGTATCTGACTCCGCTGACTCCGGAAACGGACGCCGAATTGGAACGCGACTTCGAACGACTCGTGCTCGGCGTCGAACCGTCGCCGGACGTTTTGGTGATTCACGGACGCAGGCTGGCCGTGCCGAAACAGGCCGAGGGAGTCGCGTTTTTCGACTTCGCGTCGCTCTGCGAGGCGCCGTTGGGCGCGTCGGATTATCTAGAGATTTCAGCATGTTACCACACGATTTTCGTCGCCCGGATTCCCAAAATGCAACCGCAGCGCCGCGACGCCGCGAAGCGTTTCGTGACTCTGATCGACGCATTGTACGAGCATAAAGTGAATCTGATCTGCAGTGCCGCAGTCGAGCCGACGCGATTGTACGAAGAGGGAATCGGCGCGTTCGAATTCGAACGAACCGTGTCGCGATTGATCGAAATGCAGTCCGACGGCTACATCGCCGCACCGCACATTCCGTGATTCGGAAACGATTCGTTTACCAAAAATCCCGATAAAACCCGTGTTGCAGGAACGAAACACGTCAGGGGCGCATTTTGCGAAATTGTTACTAATGCTTGCTCTTGACACGAAATTTCGTTAGTAACGCGTAATGATTCGCATATCAGAAGATATCGTTTGTGGATTTATCCGGTAAGCCAGAGCGAAGAAAATGGCTCGAAATAAAATAGCGCTGATCGGCGCAGGCAACATCGGCGGCACGCTCGCTCACCTCGTTGGGTTGAAAGAGCTCGGTGACGTCGTTCTGTTCGACATTCTTAAAGGCATCCCTCAAGGCAAATCGCTCGACATCGCGGAGTCGTCTCCGATCGAGGGTTTCGACGCGTCCGTTCTCGGGGCCAACAGCTATGCCGCCCTCAAGGGCGCCGACGTGGTCATCGTCACCGCCGGGGTGGCCCGCAAGCCGGGCATGAGCCGGGACGACCTGATCGGCATCAACACCAACGTCATGATCTCGGTCGGCGAGGGCATTAAAAAGAACTGCCCCGACGCTTTCGTGATCTGCATCACCAA
>JAVJPD010000721.1:0-1549 GCA_040216475.1 Rhodospirillales bacterium | reverse complement strand
GGCGGCGGACCTGCGCCGGGACGGCCCCGGCGGCGTGTTGGTCAAGATCAAGAAACCCGGCCAGGAAGCCCGTGCCGATTTGCCGACGATCGGTGTCGAAACGGTCGCGCGGGCATTCGAGGCGGGGTTGCGCGGGATCGCCGTCGAGGCCGGCGGCGCTTTGATCGTGGACCGCGACGATGTGATACGGTTGGCCGACGAGAAAAAAATCTTTTTAATAGGGATAACGATACAGGGATGATGACCGAGAACACCGACACCAACGAGAATACCGAAGCGCCGCTGGTTTACCTGATTGCCGGGGAGCCCTCGGGCGACGCGCTCGGCGCCCGGCTGATGGCCGCGCTCAGGGAGAAAACCGGCGGCAAGATCCGTTTCGCCGGTATCGGCGGACAGCGCATGACCGAGCAGGGGCTCGAAAGCCTGTTTCCGATGAACGAACTGTCCATCATGGGCTTCGTCGAGGTGCTGCCGCACATTCCGCATCTTTTGGGCCGGATCAAACAGACGGTTTCGCATATCCTGCGGCTGCGCCCGACGGCGGTCATCACCATCGACTCGCCCGGATTTTGCTTCCGGGTCGCCAAGCACCTGCAGGGGCTCGGCATCGCCCTTATTCACTACGTCGCGCCGACGGTGTGGGCGTGGCGTCCCGGGCGGGCGCGCAAGATCGCGGCGTTTCTGGATCATATCCTGGCGCTGCTGCCGTTCGAGCCGGGGTTCTTGTCGCGGTTCGGCGTCGCCAGCACGTTCGTCGGGCACGCGGTCGTCGAAAGCGGCGCCGACAAGGGCGACGGCCCGGGCCTGCGGGCGAAGTACGGCATTGCGGCCGATGCCCCTTTGATTTGCATTCTGCCCGGCAGCCGCCACAGCGAAACCAAGCACATGCTGCCGGTGTTCGGACAAACTCTCGGCGTGTTGAAGCAAAGCCGGCCCGATCTGGTCGCCGTGGTGCCGATGGTTTCTTCCTTGGCGGGCGAGATCGGGGCGGCGGCGAACGCCTGGCCGGTGCCGACGTTGCTGCTCGAGGACGAGCAGGAAAAGTACGATGCCTTCGCGGCGTCCGACGCGGCATTGGCGGCCTCCGGTACGGTTTCGCTCGAATTGGCGATGGCGAATACGCCGTCGGTGATCGCCTATAAGGTCAATCCGATCACGGCATGGTTCGCGCTGCGCCTGGTGCAGGTCAAATTCGTGAATCTGGTGAACATTCTGCTCGACCGTTTGGCGATCCCGGAATATCTCCAGGACAATTGCACGCCTCCGCAGATGGCGGCGGCGATCAATATTCTGCTCGACGACGAGGAGGCCCGGCAGGCGCAACGGGAAGCCTACGCCGAAGTGCTCAAGGATATTGGCGCGGACGACGAGAAGCCGAGTTCACGTGCCGCCGATGTCGTGATGGAGATCGTGAATAAATATATCGATTCTCGGAAGGAACGCGAAAAAAAGGAGGAACGCCGAGAGGAGGGCGCGCCGAATGCCTGATACGTCTTCGAATTTCCGGATGCTCCATACGATGATTCGGGTGAAGGATCTGGACAAGTCG
>JAVJPD010000720.1:0-18952 GCA_040216475.1 Rhodospirillales bacterium | reverse complement strand
CGTCGCGGCAACTAACCGCCGGGCGATGCCCGGCTCCGAGGAAGCATGCCCGGCATCGGGGACGATCTGCAATTCGGCGTTGTCCCAACGCGTTTTCAGATCGATGGCGTTTTGCACGGGGCAGACCATGTCGTAACGTCCATGCACGATAACGCCGGGAATATCGGCCATACTGTCGGCCCGCTCGAGCAGTTGGCCGTCGGTTTCAAAAAAGCCGCGATTGGCGAAATAATGCAATTCGATGCCGGCGAAGGCGGCGGCGAATTCGGGGTCTGAATATTTCTCGATTCTGTTCGGATCGGGATAGAGAGAAGAGGTTTCGGCCTCCCAACGCGCCCATTCCCTTAACGCCGCATCGCGGGTTGTCCTGCGCGTGCCGTTGACGCGCTTATGGTAGGCGGCGACGAGATCGCCGCGTTCGCATGCGGGAACGTGCTCCTGGAACCGCCGGGCGGCCTCGGGAAACACATGCGGCGTCGCGTCGCGGTAGTACCAATCGAGCTCCCAGCGGCGCAGCAGGAAAATCCCCCGTAAGATCATTTCACTCACCCGTCGCGGGTGGGCTTCTGCGTAGGCCAGCGACAAGGTGCTGCCCCAAGAGCCGCCGAACAGCAGCCAACGGGCGATGCCGAGACGTTCGCGCAGACGTTCCATATCCGCGATCAAGTGGCCGGTGGTGTTCTCCCGCAAACCGGCATGGGGCCGGCTCCGCCCCGCCCCGCGCTGGTCAAACAGGATGATTCGATAGGCTTCGGGGTCGAAAAAGCGACGGTCGTCGTTCGTGCAGCCGCCGCCCGGCCCGCCGTGGACGAACAGCGCGGGTTTGCCGTCAGGATTGCCGCATTGTTCGAAATAAATCTCATGACCGCCGGATACGCTCAGCCGGCCCCGGTCGTAGGGCTCGATTTCGCCGTAAAGCGGCGCATCATCCGTCGACATCATGACCAGGCCATCAAAGTATCCGGCGGACGGAACGTCATTAACATAGGTTGTCGCGCCGGTACGCCACGGCGTTACGATTCGAGCTATGGAAAAGGATCTTTTCGAAGATAAACGGTTGTCGGCCGGTCCGTCGGTGCCGCGCCGCGATCCGCCGCCGGACAAATTGCCGCCGCGCGAGCCGCCGGAAGAATTGCCGCCGCGCGAGCCGCCCGGCCCTCATCCCGGCCCGGAAATTCCGCCGGCACCCGAGGAACGGCCCGATGAGCCGATCAAGGAACCGCCGGGGCCGTCCGCGCCCAGACCCGATACGCCGCCCGACTTACCGCCCGACTTGCCACCGGCGGCCTGATCGTGGCGATATAACGCAGCGGCTTGAGCGAAACGCGAGGTCAGCGATGGATAAAACGGTTGCGTACCGGACGGAGCGGGATTCCCTCGGCACGGTGAACGTACCCGCCGACCGGTATTGGGGCGCCCAGACTCAAAGATGCCTGGAAAACTTTCCGATCGGGACGGAAACGATGCCCGCGGCCTTTATCGGCGCGCTCGGCATCCAGAAGAAAGCCGCCGCTCGCGTCAATGCCCGGCTCGGCATTCTCGACGCCGAATTGGCGAATGCCGTCGAACAGGCAGCCGACGAGGTGATCGACGGTACGCTGATTGCACATTTTCCGTTGAAGATTTGGCAAAGCGGCTCCGGCACCCAAACCAACATGAACGCGAACGAAGTCATCGCCAATCGGGCGAACGAACTGTTGGGCGCGGGACTTGGGAAAAAATCGCCGGTTCATCCCAACGATCACGTCAACATGAGCCAATCCTCGAACGATTCGATTCCGACCGCCATGCATATCGCCGCCGTTCTCGAGATCGAGCGGCATCTGCTGCCCGCTCTGGAAACCCTACGGAAAGCATTCGAGGAAAAGTCCGGACAATTCGAGGACGCCGTCAAGATCGGCCGGACTCATCTGCAGGACGCGGTGCCCCTGACCGTCGGGCAAGTGTTCTCGGGATACGCCCGGCAGATCGAGAGCGCCGTCGAGCGCGTGCGGCATGCGGAGAAAGGATTGCTGGCGCTGGCCCAGGGCGGTACCGCCGTCGGCACCGGGCTCAACGCGCCTGCCGGGTTCGCGACGGCATTCGTTTATGAAGTCGCCGCGCTGACGGGGATTCCGTTCGAAACGGCGGCGAATAAGTTCGAGGCGCTGGCGACCAACGATGCCCTTGTCGGCGCTTCCGGGGTTCTCAATGGGCTGGCGGCGGCATTGATGAAGATCGCCAACGATATCCGCCTTCTGAGCTCCGGCCCCCGGTGCGGGCTCGGTGAATTGATTCTGCCGGCCAACGAGCCCGGCTCGTCGATCATGCCGGGGAAGGTCAACCCGACCCAGGCCGAGGCGTTGGCGATGATCGCGGCCCGGGTGATGGGACATCACACGACCGTTACGGTTGCCGGCGCCTCGGGCACCCTCGAGCTGAACACATTCCGCCCCGTCGCCATCGCCTGCTTTTTGGAGGCGGCGCGGCTGCTGGCGGACGGCTGCGGGAGTTTCGCCGCCCGCTGCGTCGACGGTACCGATGTCGACCGGGCGGTGCTGCGCCGTCACCTCGAGCATTCCTTGATGTTGGTGACGGCACTGAGTCCGCATATCGGTTACGACAAGGCCGCCGAGATCGCGCATAAGGCGCATCGCGAGGGGTCGAGCTTGAAGGATGCCGCCATGGGATTGGGATATGTGAGCGAAAACGACTTCGAGAGATGGGTCGATCCCGCGGTGATGGCGGGCAGGGCCGGACCCGACACCGAAACGGATAAGCCTTGAGTTTTTTTTGGGAAATAGGCCCGATCCGACATGACGTCCGTGGAATCATCGCGCAATAGCCGCTTGACCGCCGCCGATATCATGCGCGGCGCGGGCGAATTCGTTCATATCGATCATGCGGTATCCGAAGCGATTGTGCATATGGCGGACAACGACCGCAATGTTTTCGTCGTCGACGGCGACGAGCTTGTCGGAGTCATCACGGATACCGATATCGCCGAGAAATGCGAGGCGAAGAGCTTGAATCCGAACGATATTCATGCCGGTGAAATCATGACGCCATGCATCCCCTATTGCCGCCTGCATGACGATGTAACGGCGGTGGTCCGCACCATGAAGGATCTCGATGCATCCCTGTTGGCCGTTTTGGACGATCAGGACGAGATGGTCGGCGAGGTGATCTTGCGGGATGTCGAGCGCTGCGCCGACACCGACGCGCTGTCCCGAGACGAGGTTCGGTGGCTCCGAAAGCGGCTGAGGAAAACGAAGGCGCTTCGGGGAGAGGCCACCGAGGGGCGGTCTTTCCCGCGCACGTCGGGCGGGCCGAGGCGCTACGCGGTGCGCCCGAAGCTGCGTTTCAAGGCCCCGCGGCGCTGATCGGCGGTATCGATCAAGAGTCCTCGAAGCGAAAGCCGATCTTGATTTTGACCTGGAAGTGCGCGACGTCGCCGTCCGCGATGTGTCCGCGGATTTCCGAAACCTCGAACCAATCCAGATTCCGCAAACTTTTTCCCGCGGTGCGGATGGCCTTGCGAATGGCATCGTCAACGGAAGCCGTCGACGTTCCGACGATTTCCGATACGGAATAAACATTGTCCGGCATGATCACCTCCTGCGTGGTTGAGAGAAGCCTCATCTTTGATTGCCGATCGTATGGTGCAGGCGGTCATGCATCCATTACATGGGTTAAACTCCGAGGGGGGGGGGTGAATGCCCGAGCCGTCCCATCGCCGGGCGGAAAATTTTTCGCGATTTTAACACGGGTTAATGTCCGACGCCGAATGAGCCTGTAACGGTAAAATCCGTGTTCAAGAGAAACGGATAACGGATGGAGGACGCCATGCAGACTTTGAAAATTCGAGACGTTATGACGCCGCAAGTGGAGCTCATCGATTCGCATGCGGTGCTGGTCGAGGCCGCGCGCAAAATGCGCGATCACGATATCGGCGCGCTGCCGGTCGAAAAGAACGACAAGATGATCGGCATGATCACGGATCGGGATGTCGCCATTCGAGCCGTCGCCGAAAGCAAAGACCCGCTGACGGAAACCGTCGAGAATTCCATGACGGGCGGCATCGAGTATTGCTTCGACGACCAGCCCATCGGCGAGATTTCGGAAATGATGAGCGCCAAGCAATTACGCCGCTTGCCGGTGGTCGACCGCGATAAGAAACTCGTCGGTATCGTGTCTCTCGGCGATCTATCGCAAAAAGCATCGTCGAGCGAGGCGGCCGAGGTGCTCGAACACATCAGCGAGCCGCAATAGGCCCGAAAACCTGCCGGCGCGGTCATTAACCTAAGTAAATGTGACGGTTTGTCTCCGGGGGTAGTCTTTCCGAAACAGCGATAGGAAAAGGATAGATGGCACGAACCGAACGGAAAACCGCTTTCGAGAACATCCTGCGCAATCCGGCGCGGGAATACGGCTCGCCGTCCGACGTTTTGCGCGACGATGATCTGAGTGACAATCAGAAGCTGCAGGTATTGCAGTCCTGGGAATTCGATGCGAGGGAACTCGCCGTCGCCGAAGACGAGAACATGACCGGCGGCGAAGACGACAAACTTTTTCTCGTCCGTCAAGCGATGAACGCATTGTCCGATAAAATGGGGATCGAGCTCGCAAACGAAAACACGATCCCGACCGGGCAGGGCGTTCATACGCGGACCATACAGCCCAAGCCGCCGGAACACCTCACGAACGATGAAATGCGCCAAGGCGTGACGTCGGGCCGTGTCCGGGCCGTTCTCTTCGTTTCGACGCTTCTTGCCGTTGCCGCGATGATCGTCGTTTATACGTTGCTCACCTGATCCTTCACTTAATGACGAAGCAAACGGTTTTGAAACGGTCGGCATGAGACAATGGCGGCAGACTCTGCGTGTGTTCTCAAGGAAGGCGATACCTGTTGGCGGCTGGCGCGTGCCGGCCGGGCCGCGATTCTGATCGATGGCGAAAATTATTTCAACGCCGTGCATGCGGCGATTCTCTATGCACGCAAGTCGATTTACCTGATCGGTTGGGACATCGACAGCCGTGTCGACCTCTTGTCGGACGGGGGTCGCAAACCCGGTGGGGGCGAGGGGGGCAACGGTGCGCCGAGCAGGCTCCGAGACCTGCTGGAATACGTCGTCGAGCGCCGCGCCGATCTGACCGTGCATGTTCTTTTGTGGGATTACTCCATGCTCTATGCCTTGGAGCGGGAGCCGCTGCCGACGCTCAATCTCGCCTGGAAGACACCGGCGCGGGTCCGGGTCTGTCTGGATAATTACCTGCCGCTCGGTGCCAGCCATCATCAGAAACTCGTGGTCATCGACGATTCGCTCGCCTTTTGCGGCGGCCTCGATCTGACCATTCGCCGCTGGGATACGCGCGATCATAAACCGCAAGAACCCCGGCGAACGGATCCGAACGGCGCATCGTACGGCCCGTTCCACGATATTCAAATGATGGTCGACGGCGAAGCGGCCGCCGCGCTGGCCGAGGTGGCGCGGCAGCGTTGGAGCGATGCCGAATGCGAAAAGCCCGCGCCGCTTACGCCCGGCGGCGACCCGTGGCCGGCTTTCGTAAAACCCGATTTCGAGAACGTCACGGTCGGGGTGGCGCGAACGCTTCCCGAATTGCACGAGCGCGGCGAGATTCGGGAAGTCGAACGGCTTTACGTGAAGTCCATCGAATCCGCCGAGCGTTTCATTTACATCGAAAATCAATATCTCTCCTCGATCCGCGTCGTCGACACATTAATCAAGCGTATGAAGGAAAACGAGAATTTGGAGCTCGTCATCATCAGCCGGGGCGAGAGCGGCGGATGGTTCGAAGAGCAGAGCATGGGGATCGGCCGTGTCGACTTTAAGGAAAAGCTGATCGGCAGCGTCGATCCGAGCCGTTTGCGCCTGCTGTGCGCGGCGGTCGTGCACGACGGCCGGGACATACCCGTCAACGTTCACGCCAAGCTCATGATCGTGGATGATCGGTTTTTGCGTGTCGGCTCGTCGAATCTGAACAACCGGTCGATGGGCCTCGATACCGAGTGCGATCTCGCGATCGAGGCGGAGAACGACGAGCAAAAACGAGCGATTTGCCGGGTGCGGAACGATTTGCTGGCAGAGCACTTGGGGGTGGATTGCGAAACGGTGGCGGAAGCCTTCGGCCGGGGACAATCGCTCCTTGCCGTCGTCGACGGGCTTTGCGGGAAAAGCCGCAAGCTCAATCCGATCGAAGACAATATCGAGATCGACGGCGAATGGGCGAAATCGCTCCGGTCGGTCGCGGACCCGGACCGTCCGTTGGCGCCCGAGGAATTCGTCGGGGATATGTACGGCGCCCAAGAAAAAGAACAGCGGCAAAATCAGATCCTCGCGTTGACGCTGATCGGCCTGATGGTATTGGGCATGGTACTGATTTGGCAATTTACGCCGTTGGCGCAGTTGACGAATTACGAATATGCCGAGCCGTACTTGCAGACGATCAAGGACAGCCCTTTCACCATCGTGGCAATACCGCTGATCTATGCCGTGGCGAGCGTCATGTTCTTTCCCGTCACGGCGCTGATTGCCCTGACCGCGCTGACTTTCGGCGCCGGATGGGGATTCTTCTATGCTTTCCTCGGCTCGTTGCTGGGTGCCGCCGTAACTTTCCTGATCGGCGATCTCGCGGGCCGGGTCACGCTGCGCGATTTGATGGGCAAACGCATCAATCGCATCAGCCGCAAGCTCTCCGAAAAAGGCATACTGGCCATCGTCACCAGCCGTATCGTTCCCATGGCGCCGTTCAGCTTGATCAATCTGGTGGCCGGCGCGACCCATATCCGGTTTCGCGATTTTCTGATCGGCACCGCCATCGGCATGGCGCCGGGCATTGCCGTGATGACGGCACTCGGCGATTCCCTGCGGCAGGTGTGGCAGAACCCGAGCCCGTTGAATTTGGCGCTCGTCGTGTTGGCCGTGCTTGCATGGCTCGGCTTGTCGGTCGGTCTGCAGCTTCTCGTGACCCGCTGGCGGGCACGCCGGCGCCGGGCACAGAGCAATGACGCGTAAGATCGTGCTCGTCGCCACTTATAATATTCACCGGGCCGTCGGAACGGACCGCCGCTACGATCTGGGGCGGGTCCTGACCGTGCTGGATGAAATGCAATCCATGATCGTGGCACTGCAAGAGGTCGGCACGCCGGTCGATGGGGAAGGCCCCGATCAATTCGAATGCCTTCACGGCCATTTCGGCGGCGAAGCGGTGATCGCGCCGACCATCGACACGAACCGGCAGCGTTACGGAAATTGCATTCTGAGTCGTTACCCCATCGTTTCCTCGGAAATCGTGGACCTCGGCATAGCCGGGCGCGAGCCGCGAAACGCCATCGATGCCGTCATCGCGGCGCCCCGCGGCGCGGTGCGCGTGCTGGCGACTCATTTCGGCCTCGGACGCGGGGAACGCCGGTATCAGGCGGAAGTATTGCAAAAACGGTTGGAGCACGAATCGGAAGTGCCGACGCTCGTCATGGGCGATTTCAACGAATGGCGGCAGTCTTCGCCGCTGTTTCGAATGCTGGGCATGGGGTCGGCGCGGCGGTCCCGGGTGGCAAGCTATCCGGCACGGCTGCCGGTTCTGCCGCTGGACCGGATTCTATGGCGTCCGGATGGGCTTATCGGGCGGTTGTGGACGATCGGCACCGGCATTGCCCGTTCGGCGTCCGACCATCTGCCGGTGATGGCGGAAATTTCATAAAGCCCGATTCGCGCCGGTGAAACGGCGCGTTTTTCAGGATGGATATATGCTGGATGCGACGTTCATAAAAACATGGCACGAAGCCGTCCGGACGACCACGGGCCTGTTTTGGATGGCCTTTTGGGCATTTGCGCTCGGCTATCTTATCAGCAGCATGATTCAGGTGTTCGTCACCCGCGAGCGCATGCGCAAAAGCATGGGGCGGGCCGGCGTCAAAAGCGTTCTCCTGGGAACCTTCTTCGGCTTTTTGTCCAGCTCGTGCTCCTTCGCGGCACTTTCGGCGACCCGTTCTCTGTTTACGAAGGGGGCCGGAATCGTGCCGTCATTGGCATTTCTGCTGGCCTCGACCAATCTCGTCATCGAGCTCGGAATCGTCATCGCCGTTTTTTTGAGTTGGCAATTCGTGGTCGGCGAATATCTCGGCGGTTTGATGTTGATATTGTTGACGTGGCTTGTCGTGCGGATCACGCGGCCCCGGAAGATCGTTCAGGAAGCGCGCGAGAACGCGCGTTCGCTCGACGATGGCGATGCCGAGGAAAAAATCCCCGATTGGCGCTCCCTGATCCTGAGCCGCGAAGGATGGCGACGGGTGGCCCACCGCTACGTCATGGAATGGGCGATGGTCTGGAAAGACGTTACGGTCGGGTTCACGGTTGCGGGAATCATCGCGGCTTTCGTTCCGGAGCGGTTTTTCCAAGCGCTCTTCCTCGGCGCGGGGAGCAAGGACCCGTCGTTTTGGGAGATTTTGTGGCAAACTTTCATTGGGCCGGTTGCCGCGTTCTTCACGTTCATCGGATCGATGGGCAACATTCCCTTGGCCGCCGTTCTGTTCGGTAACGGCGTCAGCTTCGCCGGAATTATAGCCTTCATTTTCAGCGATCTGGTCGTTTTTCCCGTCCTGCGTATTCAGGCGAAGTATTACGGATGGAAAATGGCCTTGTATATCTTGGCGGTTTTTCTTGCGGTTCTGATCGCGAGCGCGATCATCCTGCACTATGGTTTTGCGGCCTTGGGCGCGTTACCGGACAGCGGCACGGCCGGCGATATTTCGAAGCGTGAATTTTTTGCCGTCGACTATACCTTCTTTATCAATGTCGGGTTCTGCGTACTGAGTCTCGTTTTCGTGATATGGCGGACGAAAGACACCGGCATCGGAATCGCCATCGGCGATGCGTTGTCCGAGAAAATCCTATTCGGTTTTGTCATTCTTGCGGCGCTCTGGCTGGTCGGGGGATGGATTGTTCCTCTGGCGAGCGGATCGCTTCAAGCCGGGGCCGGGTGAGCCGAGTCTTGGATTCAGACATGCTCAACCCCGCTGCATGGCCCCTGTCGGCGAATATCGCGGTTTTTATCGCCGCAACGGTTTTGATTCTTTTTTGCGGCGTCGCCATGACCCGGGTCTCCGCTACGCTTGCTAAAATAACCGGTTTCGGCGAAGCGTTTTTCGGCGCTTTGTTTTTAGGGGCGGTCACATCGCTTTCGGGCAGCGTTACTTCGACCGCGGCGGCGGCCCAGGGTCATCCGAATTTGGCGCTGGCGAATGCCTTGGGGGGAATTCCGGCGCAAACGGCGTTTCTCGTGATTGCGGATATCTTCTACCGGAAAGCAAATCTCGAACATTCGGCGGCCTCGGCCGCCAATCTCGTTCAAGGGGCATTGCTGATTGCGCTGCTATCGATGCCGTTGGCCGTTATGGCGATGCCGCCGTGGACGGTTTGGAACGTTCATCCCGCGTCGCTGGTTATTCCGGCGGCCTATATCGGCGGTCTGAAGCTGATCCAGCACGCTTACACATTGCCGATGTGGCGGCCCCGCAAAACGAACGCAACGCAAACCGAGGAAAAACCGCCGGAAGGATACAGTCAAGGATCGCCGGCATTGCTGTGGTGCCGTTTTGCCGCTTGCGGCGTCATTGTCGGAACAGCGGGATATGCATTATCCGAATCCGGGGTTGCCCTTTCGAAGGGTTTCGGCGTTTCGGAGAATTTGATCGGGGCTGTTTTCACCGCCGTCGTAACGTCGTTACCCGAACTGGTGACGTGTCTTTCCGCCGTTCGCCAGGGCGCATTGAATCTGGCAATCGGCGATATCCTCGGCGGCAATTCGTTCGATATTCTATTCGTCGCTTTTTCCGATATCGCCTACCGGACCGGATCGATTTATCATGTGTTGGGGCGGCAACACGTTTTTCTCATCTCGATAACGATTCTGATGACGGCCGTTTTGCTTTTAGGGCTTTTACGCCGCGAGAAACACGGGATCGGCAACATCGGCTTCGAAGGCATATTGGTCCTTGCACTGTACGCCCTCACCCTTGCGGTGCTTATCGTGCAGGGGTCGGCCACAAATCCGCCATAAATCCGCCATGACCGGGCCACGGGTCTGCTTTGTGCGCGCCGGGAACCTGAATTTTGGGGGCATGCGACTCTAGGGGTGATCATCGGCACGATTCCCTGTATTTTCCCGATGCATTCGGGCATGAGACGGCGGTGTGTTCGCCAAATCCTTATCGTGCCGTATTGAACCGCCCCGATGCGACATCCAGATGCATTGAACAAACAAGTGATCTATCCCGCGATATCAAGAACCCAGAGGAGAAACCCGTTATGACGTCCTATCCCGAGCTGCAACTGTGCATCGGCGGCCATTGGAAGAGCGCCGCCGGCGAGCCGCTCATTAATCCGTCCGACGAGAGCGAGATCACCGTGGTCCCGCATGCCACGACGGCCGATCTGGACGCGGCGCTGGCGGCGGCGAGCGAAGGATTCGATGTCTGGCGCAAGACGTCTCCGGCCAAGCGCTGCGAGATCATCCTCAAGGCCGCGCAACTGTTGCGCGAGCGGGCCGACGATATCGCCTACACGCTGACCCTCGAGCAGGGCAAGCCGCTGGCGCAGGCCAGGCTCGAGGTCGTGCGCGGCTGCGAGATTATCGAATGGGACGCGACCGAAGGCCGCCGCGTCTACGGCCGCGTGATTCCGAGCGAGCCCGGCATGCGCCATACCGTGCTGCGCCAGCCGATCGGCGTCGTGGCGGCGTTCTCGCCGTGGAACTTCCCGATGAGCTCGCCCTCGCGCAAGGTGGCGGGCGCGCTGTCGGCGGGCTGCTCGATCATTCTGAAAGCCTCCGAGGAAACGCCGGGGGGTGCGGTGCATCTGGTGCGCGCCTTCCACGACGCGGGCGTGCCGCCGGGGGTGCTGAACCTGGTGTTCGGTGTGCCGTCGGAGATTTCCGAATATCTCATTCCGAAGCCCGAGGTGCGGCTGATCACCTTCACCGGCTCGATTCCCGTGGGCAAGCACCTCGCGTCGCTTTGCGGGCAGCATATGAAGCCCGCGATCATGGAGCTCGGCGGCCACGCGCCGGTGATCGTGTGCGACGACGCCGATCCGACTGCCTCCGCCGAGATGGGCGCGCTGGTCAAATCGCGCAATTCCGGTCAGGTGTGCGTGTCGCCGACGCGCTTCTTCGTGCAGGAGAAGATTTATAAAGAATTCACCGACGCGTTCGTGAAGAAGGCGGCAAGCATCAAGGTCGGCGACGGCCTCGATCCGGAAACCCAGATGGGCCCGGTCGCCAATCATCGCCGCCTCGAGGCGATGGAGATGTTCGTCGCCGATGCGACCTCGAAAGGCGCGAAGCTGTTGACCGGCGGCAGCCGCATCGGCAACCGCGGTTATCATTATCCGGTGACGGTGCTGGCCGAACTGCCGCCCGAAGCGCGAGCCATGGTCGAGGAGCCGTTCGGCCCGCTCGCCCTGATCAATCCCGTGAAGACCGTGGACGAGGCGATCGAACGCGCCAACGAACTGCCGTTCGGGCTTGCGGCGTACGCCTTCACCCGCTCGGCCAAGAACGTGGAGCTGTTATCCGAAGGGGTCGAGGCGGGGAATCTTTCGATCAATAATCTGGTGGCCTCGATCGCCGAAACGCCGTTCGGCGGCGTCAAGGACAGCGGCTACGGCCGCGAAGGCGGCGTCGAGGGCCTGGAGTGCTACACGGTGGTCAAGAACATCTCGCACAAGATCGAGTAGGATCGTGTACGGGGATCGCCGGACAGCCGGTTCACGTGAACGGAAAGGAATCCTGTGACTCCCGACCAAATCATTCTGTTTTCGATCCTGGGCCTGGTGCTTGCGCTTCTGATCTGGGGGCGTGTCCGCTACGATCTGGTGGCGTTCGGGGCCTTGATGGTGTCGTTGCTCGCCGGCGTCGTGCCGCTGGACAGGGCGTTTTCGGGATTCGGCCATCCGGCGACCGTCGTGGTCGCCTTTGTGCTCATTATAAGCCGGGGTCTGTCGAATTCGGGCGTGGTGGAGTACATCGCCGCAAAAATGATTTCGGCGACGCGGCCGCTGTTCGTGCATATCGGGATCATGTCGACGATTTCGGCGGCCTTGTCGGCGGTGATGAATAACGTCGCCGCCCTGGCGCTGCTGATGCCGGTGGATATTCAAGCGGCGAACAAGGCCAAATGGAGTCCGGCCCTGACGCTGATGCCGCTGTCGTTCGCGTCCATCCTCGGCGGGCTGGTGACGTTGATCGGCACGCCGCCGAATATCATCATTGCCACGTTTCGCGAAACGGCGCTGGGCGAATCCTATCACATGTTCGATTTCGCGCCGGTCGGCGCAATTTGCGCGGTCGTTGGCGTTCTTTTCATCGCCTTGATCGGCTGGCGCCTGATCCCGGCGGCGCGGGCCGAGCATGACAGCGGCCGCGAGCTGTTCGAGCTCGAGGACTATATCGCCGAGTTGAAGGTCGCGGACGACAGTAAGGCGATCGGCGAAAAATTGCAGGAAATCCGCAAGGTCGCCGAAGAAAGCGAAGCGCAGGTCATCGGCATTCGGCGCAACGGCTATCGTATTCCGCCGGCGTCCGGATATCTCGAAATTCTCGCCGGCGACGTGATCGTCGTGAAGGCGGGCCCCGAAGCCATCGAGAAATTTTCCGGCGCCTTGGGCCTCGGTTACGTCGATCCGGAAGCGGGCCCGGGCGTCCTGACGGGAGACGATCTCGAAATGCGCGAGGCCGTGGTGCCCAATGGTGCTTTGATCGAAGGACGTTCGGCGTTCTCGTTGAGTTTGTTGATGCGTTTCAACGTCAATCTGCTCGGCATATCCCGGCAAGGCGAACGGGTTCACGAGCGGGTCCGCCATATCGATATCCAAGCGGGCGACGTGCTGTTGCTGTTGGGGACGGGCGAGTCGTTGACCGCGGCCATCAACTTCCTCGGCTGTCTGCCCCTGGCCGAGCGGGGGTTGCAAGTACTGCAGCGGCAAAAAGCCGGCTTGGCCATCGGAATCTTCGCGGCGGCGATCGTCGCGGCCAGTTTCGGTTTCGTCTATTTGGCGGTCGCGCTCGGCTGCGTGGTCGGGCTCTATGCCCTGCTCCGGATCGCGCCGTTGCGCGAGATTTACAGTTCCGTCGAATGGAGCGTCATTATCCTGTTGGGCTCGTTGATTCCGGTCGGCGAAGCGCTCGAAACCAGCGGCGGCACCAGTCTGATCGCCAGCGGATTATTGGCACTGTCGTACGGCTATCCCGCGGTGGTCGTTTTGACGCTGCTGATGATCATCACCATGACCCTGTCGGACGTGATTAACAACACGGCCACCGCCGTGATTGCGGCGCCGATCGCCATCGAACTCGCCGACCGGCTGAAGGTCAGCCCCGATCCGTTCCTGATGGCCGTGGCGGTGGCGGCGTCCTGCGCCTTCCTCACCCCCATCGGACATAAGAACAACACCCTGATCATGGGGCCCGGCGGTTACCGTTTCGGCGATTACTGGCGCATGGGCCTGCCTCTCGAAATCTTGATCGTCGCCGTCGGCGTGCCGTCCATTCTTATTTTTTGGCCTTTCTGAATTTATCGCTATTATGGGCCCAACGGGCCGATCAAGGCCTTGGCAACCCAGGCAGAGGAGGAGAGTCGTGGCGCCAGACGTAAACATTGCACCATCGCAGGATATCAAGGTCACCGCGGAGGAATACTGGGCGAAGAAGGGCGACGTCGACCTTTTCGTTTTTCGCAAATATTCCGAAGACGTGCCGAGTAACGGCAAGACCTTGTTCATCGTGCACGGCTCGTCGAATTCCTCGCGCACCAGTTGCGACCTCACCGTTCCGGGCGGCAGTGAATACTCTTTTATGAACGTCTTCGCCCGCTGGGGCTACGACGTGTGGACCATGGATCACGAGGGCTACGGCAAATCGAGCAAGACCGACGGTTTCTCCTACGTCGCCGACGCCGTGGACGATCTCAAGGCCGCGATTCCCATCGTCGAGAAGGAGACCGGCCAATCCAAATTCTCGTTTTACGGCGGCTCGTCCGGCGCGTTGCGCGCGGGCATGTACCAGCATGCCTGTCCCGAGAAGGTCGAGCGTTTGATCCTGGCCGCGTTCCCCTACACCGGCAAGGATGCGCCGTCGCTGATCAAGCGCAACGAGCGCATCAAGGAATGGCAGGCGACCAACACCCGCAAGGTGGACGAGGCGTATTACCTCAACATGTTCACCCGCGACACCACCGGCCTGACGGCGCCCGAGCTGCCGGCGGCGGCGGCGGCGGCGGAAATGGCCAACGGCGGCGGCTACGTGCCGAACGGAACGTACGTCGACATGTGCATCAATCTGCCGCTTCTCGATCCGACCAAGATCAAGTGCCCGATCATGATGCTGCGCGGCGATCACGACGGCATCACCACGGACGCGGACATGATGGCGTTCTACGACAATCTCGGCACCCGCGATAAGCACATGGTGATGATGTCGGGCATGGCCCACAACATCACGGTCGGGATCAACCGTCACCGGTTCTGGTATATCGTTCGCTCTTTCCTGGAAATGCCCGAGCGCATCGACGATATGCCGCGTTGAGCCGGCATTTCGGGCGGAAGCCTTCGGGAATACCGGAGGCTTCCGGACCGCTTTTCGTTACGTCAAAGCCTTTAGGATGATGTCCGCCGATTCCTCGATGTGCCGTATCATTGCGGCTTCGGCGGCTGTGGCATCGCGCGCGTAAAGGGCATCGAGGATGTCCTGATGTTCGGCGATCCGTATTTGCTGATTACGGGTCGAGGCGATCATCGTGCGATAGCGGCTGATACGCCGGCGTAAGCCGGCGATAATTTCGACCAACGGTTCGTTGGCGCAAACCCCGAGAATTACGTCGTGAAACTCGGCGCCGCGGGTGAGGGAGCCGTCGATATCGCCGCTTTCGGCAAGCGCTTCCATTTTTTCCAGATCGGCGGCCATCTTCTCGAGATCGGCGGTCGTCAGGCGGGGGGCGGCCAAGCGCGTCGCGAGCCCTTCCACGGTTGCTCGAACCGCGTAAAGCTGCTCCAGCTCGGCAATGTCGAGCGGGGCAACATAGACCCGGCCGTTCGGGCGTCGGATCGCGAACCCTTCCAATTCAAGACGCCCCAGCGCTTCGCGGATCGGGCTGCGGCTGATCTCGAATTGGGCCGCGAGTTGCGGCTCGCTCAATTGGTGTCCGGGCCGAAGGCCGCCGCTTACGATCGCCTTGCGAAGTTCGTCGTAAGCCTCCTCGCGCAAGGACTTCTTCGGAATCGGTTGCAGAGCGGCTTGGCGTGTCATTGGCTGGCCCCTAGTATCATTCTGTCGACATATTTAGAATACTGTAGACAATTTATTGACTCAAGCCCGTGATTGCCCCACCATGATGGCGCATTCAGCACAGGGCGGTTTTGCAGGGCGTCAGTAAAAGAGGCCGCCCGGCATAGGCCGCAATGCCATAAGCCGATTTTTGGTGCCGACCCGATCACCGGATGATGTCCTCGGCATCCGGGTTAATTAAGAACAGAAGCGGGCGGCATTCGTATCATTCGAGGGAGGAGGCAATCATGTTTGGAAAATTTGCGACTCGATGTGTGCCTATCGTTTTGAGCATAGGCCTTGTTCTCGGCAGCGGCGCCGGTTCGTCCGCGATGGCGGCGGAGTTGACGAAGCCCGGCGGGTTTCCGAAACGAAGCGTTACCATGATCGTTCCGTTCGGTCCGGGCGGCGGTTCCGATCAGATGGCCCGTGCGCTCGGCGCCCAGATGGAAAAGGCCATGGGCGTGTCGTTCCGGTATGTCAACAAGTCGGGCGCCGGCGGTATGGCCGCGCTTCCTGATTTTGCCGTCGCTCCGGCGGATGGCTACACGATACTGCAGCATCACGATGCGATCGTCACGGGGCTTGCCGCGGGCAAGCATTCTCTCAAGATAGGCACGGATATCGTGCCGATCTGCATCGCCCAGGCGGATTTCAGCCAGCTTTTCATTAACGGCGGCGACAAACGGTTCTCCGATTGGAAATCCCTTGTCGCGCATGCAAAGAAAACGGGCAAGACCTTGAAGGTTGCGGCCAGCAGCGGCCAGGGTTCCCATGAACATACGACGGTTACGCAGGTGTCGCGCGGCGCGGGCATTAAAATGACCGTGGTGCCGTTCGGCGATCCCGGCGAACGTATCAGCGCCATTCTCGGCGGCCATGTCGATCTGTATTACGAACAGCCCGGCGATGCCGAATCCTACGTCAAGCAAGGCAAGCTGAAGCCGGTCTTGTCCATTTTGAAAAAGGCGCCGAAAGCGTTTGCGGGTACGCCGGCGCTCACCGATGTCGGGCTTGGATTCGAACCGACGGTGAAGTTCCGGGGGCTTTGGATTCGGGGTGCGGTTCCTAAGGAACGCCGCGAGTATTTCGAAAAGGCTTGTAAAATAGCTTGGAACACGAAGCCGTTCCAAGCGTACCTGAAGAAGAAATTCACGCATATCATCAGTGAATTTAGGGGTACCGATAACGCCCTGGCATTGACCAAGACGATGCATGCAACCTATCGCGGCATCTTCAAGGAACTCGGTATCGTCAAATAATGGCATTACCGGATACTGATGAGCATCCGGTGAATCAGGCAAATACCGGAGGAGCGGCAACGTTCCTCCGGCCGTTTGTCGAAGCGGCCATGTGGCTGTCGATCGCCGGCATCGCTTGGATTTACAGTTACGATTTTACCGGCAAGGACATGCTGTTCCTCTGGGGGGCGGAAGCATGGCCGCGCGTGGCAATCGTCGCGATCGCTTTCGGGGCGGTCATGCAGTTGATCCTCCAAATCCGCCAACGGAGGGGCACGCGACCGGCGGACCCTGGGCCGGATACGGCGTCCGTCGAAACGGGCGCCGCCCGCGACACGATGACGCGGATCAAAATTGCCGCGACGTTCATCACGCCCTTGATATATCTCTATCTACTGCCGCGCACGGGCTATTACCTGACGACGCCGTTCTTCATCGGCATCGTCATGTATTTGTTCGGCGTTCGCAAGCTCAAGCATATCATCGGCACCAATCTCTGCATTTACGCGGTTCTCTTGATCGTATTTACCAAGGTGCTGTTCGTACCGATGCCGACCGGTGTTTGGCCGGGGTTTTACGACTTTAGCAATTGGTTCCTCACCGTGGTCGAATAGGGTTTCAGGATGTCCGATCTTCTTCTCGGCTTTAGCGGTGTTTTTCTCGATCCGGTGGGCTTCGGCATTTTCGTGTTCGCCCTCGTCGGCGGTATGATTTTCGGGTCGTTGCCGGGTATCAGCGGCGTCACGTTGGCGGCGATTTTGCTGCCGTTTACGGCGGGAATGTCGACGGCGCACGCCATTATGATGTTTGCGGTCATTTATGTGTCCAGCGTTTACGGCGGCGCGATCACGGCGATCCTGTTCAATATTCCGGGCTCGCCGAACAACGCGCCCACGGCCTTCGACGGCTATCCGATGACCCTGAAGGGCGAATCGGGGCGGGCCATCGGCGCCGCCGTCATCTCGTCCGCCATCGGCGGGACGGCGTCGGCCGTATTGATGATGGTTGCGACGGAACCCATCGCCGCGTGGGCGGTGAAGGCGTTCGGTCCGCCGGAAATTTTTGCCCTGGTCGTCTTCGGCCTCTCGGTCGCGGGGTCCGTCGGCGCGAAAACCATCTGGAAAGGGTGGCTTTCCGTTACGTTTGGGTTGTTGATCGCGACCATCGGCTTGTCGCCCGCAGGCAGCGTCCCCCGTTACGATTTCGGGAGCATGTACTTGATGGGCGGCATTCAGTTCGTCGCCATCATCCTCGGCGTGTTCGCCGTTTCCGAGGTTTTCGTTCAGGGGCACAAGAGCGTTGCCGGAGTGCGGATCCCGCCGAAGATCGGCATCGATTTTCCCAAGTTCCAGGAATTCCTGGCCCTCAAGATCGCCATCCTCCGTTCGATCGTCATCGGTTTTTTCGCCGGCATCCTTCCGGGAATCGGCGCCACCCTGGCGGCGTTTCTCGGCTATAACGAAGCCGTCCGCTGGTCACGCCATCCGGAGAAGTTCGGGACGGGAGCGCTGGAAGGAGTCGTCAGCCCGGAAACTGCCAACAACGCCGCGACCGGCGCGGCGATGATCCCGTTGCTCGCGCTCGGGATTCCCGGCGGGGCCCTGACGGCCATGATGCTGGGCGCGTTTCAAATGCATGGTCTCGATCCGGGGCCGTCGCTGTTTGATACAAGCCGCGATTTGGTCTGGGTCGTTTTCGTGGCCATGTTTGCGGCGAATCTTTGCATCTTGTTGCTCGGCTATCTCGAAACCAGAACGGTCGTTCATTTATTGAGAATACCGTTTCCGCTGTTGGCGCCGACGATTTTGATGCTCGCGACGATCGGCGCGTACGCCGTCCGCAATTTACTGTTGGATGTGTGGGTGATGTATGTTGCGGGTATTGTCGCCTATATTTTGCGCCATCACGGTTATTCGATGGCGGGGTTGGTTCTCGGCGTGATTCTGGGAGATATCGGTGAAGCATCTTTCGTCAAGGCGATGCCGATCATGGATTACGATTTAGCCCGTTTCTTCGACCGGCCGATTTGCATGATTCTCTTCTCGGCGGCGATTCTCTCGATTGTTGTGAATGCGGTGCAGAATTGGCGGCGCTCGAGGCGGGCAATGCTCGCCGATCGGCTCGAGGCGGGTTAAATTGCCTTGACGTCAACCATAGTGCCGAGGGTTTATAGAAACGATGTCTGAGAACACCAGGATCACCGCGCAAGCGGCAACGTTTGCGGCATCCCTGAGCTATGACAAGATTCCGCCGGATGCGCTCAAGATCGGGCGGCGCTGCCTGATCGACGGCATCGGCCAATTCGTCGCCGGCAGCGCGACCGAGCCGGTCGCCATCGTTGCCGAAGACGCAAAAGAGCAAGGCGGGCGCGCGGAGGCGTTGCTGCTCGGCGG
>JAVJPD010000719.1:0-2969 GCA_040216475.1 Rhodospirillales bacterium | reverse complement strand
AACACCGCCATCGCCGAGGCCAAGGACCCGGTCATGATGGCGAAGGCCATGAAATTGGCCATTGAGTCGGGTCGGCTGGCGTATCGCGCCGGACGCATGGCGAAGAAAAAATACGCCGACCCTTCATCTCCTCTTGCGGGGCTGATCTAAAACCATTATTTAGCGCTTCTTTTTCCACCGGGGAGGGCGCCGCTATGAACCCCAAGATTGAGCGTTTTCTGGCTGAGGAAAATCCGGTTACACCGTTTCTGGTGGTGGATCTGGATATCATCCGCGATAATTACGAACGGTTGAAGGCGGCCATGCCGCTGGCGGATGTTTATTACGCCATCAAGGCCAATCCCGCGCCCGAGATCCTGAGGACCCTGGTCGATGCCGGCTCGCACTTCGACGCCGCCAGCGATTACGAAATCGCGGAATGCATCAAGGCCGGCGCCACGCCCGAAAGTATTTCCTACGGCAGCACGATCAAGAAGGTCAGCGAGATCAAGCAGGCCTACGAGCGCGGCGTGCGCATGTTCGCGTTCGACAGCGAGGCCGAGCTCGAAAAGCTCGCCGAGGCCGCGCCCGGCTCGAAAGTCTATTGCCGCCTGATTACGTCGGACGAGGGCTCCGACTGGCCGCTCTCGAAGAAATTCGGCTGCGAGCTCGACATGGCGTGCGATCTGCTCAAACGCGCCCGCGCCCTTAAGCTCGATCCTTACGGCGTCTCCTTTCACGTCGGCTCCCAGCAGCGCGACGTCAAGCAATGGGACGTCGCGATCGCGCGCGCGGCCATGGTGTTCACCGACCTGCGCAACGCCGGGATCGAATTGCGCATGATCAACCTGGGCGGCGGTTTTCCGGCCCAGTACCGCGACGAAATTCCCGGCATTTCCGAATACGCCGACACCATCACCAAAGCGCTGACCTCGGCCTTCGGCAACAAAATCCCGCGCGTGGTGGTCGAGCCGGGCCGCGCCATCGCCGCCGAGGCCGGTTTGATCCAATCCGAAGTCGTTCTAGTGTCTCAGAAGGATTACGGCGATCCGACCCGCTGGGTATACCTCGACATCGGCATGTTCTCGGGCATGGCCGAAACCCTGGACGAGGCGATCAAGTATCCGATCCGCACGCCGCGTGACGGCGAGCCGGAAGGCCCCGTGGTCATCGCGGGCCCGACCTGCGACGGCGTCGACGTGCTCTATGAAAAGGCCGGCTACACCATGCCGTTGTCGCTCAAGTCGGGCGACAAGGTTCAGCTGATCAGCACGGGCGCGTACACGGTTTCGTACTCGTCGGTCGGATTCAACGGGTTCCCGCCGCTTCAGGCGTATTACATCTAATCCGCCCGAGATTCCGCGCGGTCCGGCGGCCCTTTTCCGAAGGGCCCGGACTCCCTATATTTATAATCCAACGATAAGGGTGCGCGCGACGCGCGGCCGAACGAAAAACACTGTCTTTATGCCAAAGGAGGGTCATCACGATGTTACAGCTCGGCGAAACCGCCCCCGATTTCACGGCGGAGACCACGGAAGGCAAGATCAACTTTCACGATTGGATCGGCGACAGTTGGGTGGTGCTTTTCTCGCACCCGAAGGATTTCACGCCCGTCTGCACGACCGAACTCGGTTATCTGGCGGGCATGAAGAGCGAGTTCGATAAGCGCAACGTCAAGGTCCTCGGCTTGAGCGTGGATTCGGTCGCGGATCATAAATCCTGGTCGAAGGACATCGAGGAAACCCAGGGGCACGCGCCGAACTATCCGATCATCGGCGATTCCGATCTCACGGTCGCCAAGCTTTACGGCATGATCCATCCGAAAGTACTCGGCGACGCCAAGGTGCGCACGGCGGCGGACAACCTGACGGTGCGCAGCGTGTTCGTGATCGGGCCCGACAAGACGATCAAGCTGATGCTGACCTATCCCATGAGCACGGGCCGGAACTTCGATGAAATCCTGCGTACGATCGACTCGCTGCAGTTGACGGCGAAGCACAGCGTCGCGACGCCGGCGAACTGGCAAAGCGGCGAGGATTGCATCATCGTGCCGTCGCTCTCGGACGACGATGCCAAGAAGAAGTTTCCGGGCGGCTGGAAAACCCTGAAGCCTTACCTGCGCGTGGTGGCGCAACCGAAGTAGCGGGGCGTCGAGAAGCGGTTCGGCGTATCCTTCGACTCGCACGCCTCATCCTGAAGAGGCCGCCGGCCGGTCGTCTCGAAGGAGAGGCGTGCGGCTTAGGAAAGATCATGTTCGGGAGAGGGGTAACGGCTTAAGCCGCGGCGGCGTTTAGGCGTCGCTCCCGGCGTTTTACCGGCCGGCTTGTTCGTTGGTTTGGTCGTCCGTTTGTTCGCCGGTGGCTTTTTGCTTCTTGCGCGGGGCTCGCTTGGCGGCGCCGGTCTTGCTTTTCGCCTTGGTGGCCTTGGTCGCTTTCGTGGCCTTCTTGGTGGCCTTCGTCGCCTTCTTGGCTTTCGCCGCCCGTGTCGTTTTCGGCGGTTTTTCCGCTTCCGGCGGCGCCGGTTCGACGGCGTTCAGGAGGAACGCGGGCGTGTGTTCGCCCATGCCGAGGATGGGTTTGCGATCTTGCATATCGTCGCGCTCGCGCCGGTCGTTGCGGTTTCTGTCGCCGCGCCGATCGTCGCGTTGCCTGTCGTCGCGTTTATGGGGCGCGCTTTCGCGGCGGCCTTTTTCCGGGCGGTTCCGGTCCGGACGCGCGCCGGTTTCGGCGGATTTATCGTCCGGTTCACGGGTCGATTCACGGGCGGGCTCACGGGTCGATTCACGGGCGGGTTCTTCGCCGCCGGCACGGGAGCCGCGGGTATCCGAGTCGAGTTCGACCAAGGGGATCGACTTGCCGATCAGCTTGGCGATGGCGTCGATGTACTTCCTGTCTTCCCGGGTCGCGAACATGAAGGCCTTGCCGGCGCGGCCCGCGCGCCCGGTGCGTCCGATCCGGTGCACGTAATCCTCGGCGTGGATCGGCACGTCG
>JAVJPD010000718.1:0-2045 GCA_040216475.1 Rhodospirillales bacterium | reverse complement strand
CGTTGGCCGATTCCATCGGCGAGGAAGAGGACGTGGCCCTGATCGACGAAGAGTCCGTCGAGATCATGGCGGTTATGAAGGTCACCGAAAAATACGCCATCGACCGGGAGTTCGAATGCCGGCATGTCTACACCACGACCGACGCCAAGCATCCGGGCGTCGCCAAGGTGATGGACCAGCGCGCGGTCAACCTGGCGGGGCCGGTGACGGCGCTCAGCGAAGGCGAGTATCCGCAAATATATAAAGACCTCTATTTGCGCCCGGCCGAGTCGCGGGCCTTGTTCGCCAAGCTCGGCTGGTCGAAGGTTACGGCCTTTCAGACCCGCAACCCGATGCATCGCAGCCACGAACACTTGGTCAAGATCGCCATCGAGGTGACCGACGGCGTGTTCATCCATCAGGTACTCGGCAAGCTCAAGGAAGGCGATATTCCGGCGGAAACCCGCACCAAGGCGATCAAGGCAATGATCGACAATTATTTCGTGCCGGGCACGGCGGTGCAGGCGGGCTATCCCATCGAGATGCGTTACGCCGGGCCACGCGAGGCGTTGTTCCATGCCCTGATCCGCCAGAATTTCGGCTGCGCCTTTCTGGTGGTGGGGCGCGATCACGCCGGCGTCGGCGATTACTATGGCCCGTTCGACGCCCAGCATATTTTCGACACCCTATGGGACGGCGCCTTGCAGACCCAGGCTCTCAAGATCGACATCACGTTCTATTGCAAGAAGTGCTACGGCATGGCGACCGGCAAGACCTGCCCGCACGGACCGGAGGACCGGATCAACATCTCCGGCACCAAGCAACGCGAGATGCTGACGAACGGCGAGGATATTCCCGCGGAATTCAGCCGCCCCGAGGTGGTGAAAATCCTGCAGGACTATTACGCGTCCTTGAAGTAAAGATCCTGCAACGAACGGCCGGCCATAAACATCGGCAATAAACAGAGGTCCGATCCGAAACCATGATGGACGCGCCGTCGGAAACCGACACGAAAACCGAAAGCCCCATCGGCGACGGCGCCGATACGATGGTGATCACGCAGATTTCCGATTTGCACCTGCGCGACGACGGCGTGCCGTTGAAGCAGCGGGTCGATTCGGACACCGCTCTCGAGACGACGATCGATCATATCAACGCCTGGTCGCGCGCGCCCGACGTGGTGCTGGCGACCGGTGATCTCGTGCAGAAGGCCAAACGCCAGGATTACGGGAACCTGCGCCGCAAGCTCGACCGGTTGAAAGCGCCGTATTTCGTCATTCCCGGTAACCACGACGACCGCGCCTTGATGCGCGAGACCTTTTCCGACAAGGGGTATCTTTCCGAAGGCGAAGCCTTCATTCACTACACGGTCGACGGCTATCCGCTGCGCCTGATCGGCCTCGACACCCTGATCGAGGGCGAGGACGGCGGCGAGATGTGCGCGGCCCGGCGCGACTGGTTGTCGGCACGCCTGGCCGAGCAGCCCGATACGCCGACATTCATTTTCATGCACCATCCGCCGTTCAAGACCGGGGTCAAGTTTCTCGACAAGCACGCATTCAAGGGCGCGGCCGAGTTGGAAGCGGTGGTGAAGCGGCACCCGCAGGTCGTTTGGATCGCCTGCGGCCATCTGCACCGGCACATGCAGGTCCGCTGGGGCGGCACGGTCGCGGCGATCTCGCCGAGTGTCGTGTTCCAATTGCCGATGGCGCTGACGCCGGGCGCCGCCAAGGGATTCAGCCTGGAGCCCTCGGGGTGTCCCGTCTATGTCTGGAAGCCGGAGACCGGTCTGGTGGCGCAGATGAGCCTGATCGGCGATTTCGGCGGGCTGCACCCGTTCGTGCGCGATCCGGTGATGTGATTACAGCGACGCTTCGGCGATACGCTGTTGCGCGTTCTGCTGCTCGGTCGTGATCTGTTCCATGTCGCGGCGGTGTTTGCGGCTGTCGGCCCACGCCACTTCATGCAGCGGAATGGCTTTTCGGAAGCCCTTCATGGTGACGCTGCCTTGGTCGCGAAAGATGAAGTGCTTGCCCGAGCAAATGCCGCGCACGGTTTCCGAAACG
>JAVJPD010000717.1:0-6339 GCA_040216475.1 Rhodospirillales bacterium | reverse complement strand
TATTATCGATTCATTGATATTGTTCTCATGTTTATAAAACGAATCACGAATCAGCACGGATGTTGCTTGTGGGTGTTGTTGTCATGCCTCGTGGCGTGGCCGGCGGCGCTACATGCGGCGAACGACCCCGAACCCATCCGGCCGACCGCCATCAGGACACAACCGCTCAGCATTCCCGTCGCCAAACCGAACAATGCGGGCAACACGGAATTCATCACCGTTTATCTGGTCGTGAATAAAAAGAGCCAGATCGAAAGCGCCTGCTATTGGATTCCGCGCATTCGCGACGCCTTGATGCAGACTTTCTATCAGTACCCGATGCCTTGGGACCATTACGCCAAGCTGCACTTGGGCGTCGAGGACGTCCGGCTCTATCAAACCGTGCAACATGCCCTCAACAACAACGGTTTGGTGGCCAGGGTGCACGCGACCCCCAGCGCCCTCAGATCGGTCAAGGGCCTGCCAACGTTTAAGGACACGCCCATCGCCAAGTGCAAGGTCGCAAAAGTCGAAAAAGACAAGAAAGACGACAAGAAAAAACACTGATGGCCGGATATTTCGCCGGCTGTGACTGCCGTCACGGCGCCGGGCCGCATCATGCGCTAGACTGCGCGGCAATGATAAATCTTCTGGGAAGCACAATGATCGGGGTTTCGCGGCTGGGCTTTGCCCTTCTCCTGAGTTTTGGCATTTTATTCGCGTCAACCGGCCCGGCCGATGCCGCCAAACGGCCGCCCGCGATCAAGATGCCGCCCCTGATGGTCCCCGTCAAGATGCCGAACGGAGACGTCCGCAAGGCGGAGGTCACCATTTACGCCGTTATTCCGAGCGTCGATTTCATCGAGGCGGCCTGCGCCTACCGCCTGACCATCAACAACGCGGTCACGCGCGATATGAACAGCCGGCCGATGACCCTCGAGCAATGGGGCAAGCTCGAACTCGGCAGCCAGGACGCCCGATTGTCCCAGCTCGTGAACGCGGCCCTGCAGAAAGAGTGGATCGTTCAAATCCACGCCGTCGCCGGCACCCGGGCACGGCCGAAATACACGCCTTGGACCGAACGGGTCCGGCTTTTGACGTGCGCGGATTGGGAGCGATGGAAAACACGCAAGCCGCCGCCGCCGCCGAATATTTTCGACGAGCCGATCTTCAAGCAGTTCCGGAAATAGCGGATTAGCGGAAACGCCGGACCTTATACTTCGGTATGCTGTCGCGCGGGCGTGAGGACTGATAGGGTGCATACCCTTATCATCACGCCCCACGCTCACTTCCATGTTCGCCGACCTGATCCCCGCGCCTTACACGCCGTTCGCCGGCATTTCCGATGGCGCCACAATCATCGTGTTTATCCCCAGCTTCGTCGGGTTTTTCTCGCGCGGCCTGTTTGGATTCGGCTCGAACATGCTCATCATCATCGTGATCACCTGGATTCTCGGGCCGCATCACGCCGTTTTGCTGACCGTGCTGACGACCAGCGTGGCGCAGATCCATCTATTCCCGCAAGGCATCAAAACGGCGGATTGGAAACTCGCCCGCACGCTCATCTTCGGCCAGATCATCGGAATCGCGGCCGCGACGTGGGTTTTCATCTCCCTTAAGGCGGATTGGCTGACCTTTCTGCTGGGTGTTTTGGTGGCCCTCAACGTGCTCATGGACCGGTATCAACTGCTGACCCGGCTCGGCCGATACATCGACATGCGCGGCACGGCCACGGTTTCCGGCTTGGCCGTGTCCTCGGGCATGCTCGGCACCCTGAGCGGCGGCGGCGGAATCTACATTCTCATCCCCTACTTGAAACTTTCGTGCGGGGATTCGCCTACCCTGCGCGGCACGGCGATCGCCCTGTCCGGCTTTTTCATCTATGCGCGCCTCGCGGCCCTTGCCGTCGCCGGCGCCTTCGCGCCGCATATGCTGGTCGAGGCCGCACTGATCCTGCCGGCCGTCTTTCTCGGCACCTGGGGCGGCACGCGGCTGTTCCGCGCCATCAGCGCCGAACGGTTTTACGGCTTTCTGCAATTTTTCCTGATCGCGGCCGCGATGGCCCTGATCGGGCGCGGCCTCTGGAAAACCCTTTAAACAGACTGCCCGATCAAATCGAGCCATTCCCGCTCGCTCAGAGTCGCGACGCCGAGTGCCTCGGCCTTCTTCGCCTTCGAGCCCGCACCGGGCCCGGCGACCACGTAATCGGTCTTCTTCGAGACCGAGCCCGCGACCTTGGCGCCGAGGCTTTCCGCGCGCGCCTTAGCCTCGCCGCGGCTCATGGTTTCGAGCGAGCCGGTGAACACGACCGTCTTGCCGGCGACGGGGGAATCGCCCGCCGGCGCAGCGAAATCCTCGACCGTCAGCAGGCGGTCAAGATCATCGAGAATTTCCCGGTTGTGCGGCTCGGCGAAAAATCCGAGGAGATCATCGGCCATCGACGGACCGATCCCCTCGATGTTGATCAGATCGGCGTAAGCGTCCGAGTCGCGATTCTCGGCTTCTTTCATGGCCTTGCGCAGTTCCTTAAGCGAGCCGTACTGGCGCGCGAGCAGCCGGGCGGTCGCCTGCCCGACCTGGCGGATACCTAGGGCATAGATGAAACGATCCAACCCGACGGTGCGTTTCTCGGCGATCGCAGCGAACAAGTTCTCGACCGACTTCTCGCCCCACCCCTCGCGACCCTTGATATCGTTCGCCTTCTCCTCGAGACGGAAGATATCGCCCGGCGTCTCGATCAGCTTATCGCGCCAGAACGCCTGGATATGCTTGGCGCCGAGCCCCTCGATATCGAAGGCGTCGCGCGACACGAAATGCTTGAGGCGCTCGACCGCCTGGGCCGGGCAGATCAAGCCCCCGGTGCAGCGCTTGGCGACCTCGCCTTCCTCGCGCACGGCCAAGCTGCCGCATTCGGGACAGGTATCGGGGAATTTGTATTTCCGCGCCCCCTTCTTGCGCTTTTCGGCGACGAACCCAACCACCTGCGGGATCACGTCGCCGGCGCGCTGCACGATTACGGTATCCCCTTCCCGGATATCCTTGCGTGCGATCTCGTCCTCGTTGTGCAGGGTCGCGCGCGACACCACCACGCCGCCGACCGTCACCGGATCCAAGTCCGCGACCGGCGTCAGGGTGCCGGTGCGCCCGACCTGAATGAAGATATTCTTCAGTACGGTCTGCGCCTGCTCCGCCGGGAACTTGTGCGCGATGGCCCAGCGCGGCGCGCGCGAACCGAACCCGAGGCGGCGCTGCCAATCGATCCGGTTGATCTTGTAGACGACGCCGTCGATATCGTAGTCGAGACCGGCCCGCTTCGATTCGAGATCGGCATGCAGCGCGAGCGCGTCTTCCATGGTCTTGCAGACTTTTGCATAGGGATTGACCGGAAAGCCCCATGTCTTGAGCCGCCCGTAAAACGCGTCTTGCGTTTCCCAATCCGCCGCGCCGCCGTAGCCTTCCCGGTCCGTCCCCGTCACTTCGCCCCAGGCGTAGGCGAAGAAACGCAGCGGCCGGCGCGCGGTGACGGCCGAATCGAGCTGGCGCAGCGATCCGGCGGCGGCGTTGCGGGGATTGGCGAACACCTTCTCGCCGCGCTCCGCCTGGCGCTCGTTCAAGGCCGCGAATTCCTTCTTCGACATGTAGACCTCGCCGCGCACTTCGAGCACGTCCGGCGCGTGGTCCTTGATCGCGGCCGGAATTTCCTTCAGCGTCCTGAGGTAGGCGGTGATGTACTCGCCGGTGGTGACGTCGCCCAGGGTCGCGCCCATCGCGAACCGGCCTTTTTCGTAACGCAACGCAACGGACAGGCCGTCGATCTTGGGCTCGGCCATGATCTCGACGGCCTCGCCCGCCTCGAGCCCCAAAAAACGCCGCACCCGGTCGATGAAATCGTGCACGTCGTCGGCATCGAAGGCATTGCCCAACGACAGCATGGGCCGGGAGTGCGCGACCTTCTCGAACTTCTGCGCCGGCGCCGCGCCGATCCGTTTCGACGGGCTGTCGGCGCGGATCAAGTCGGGGAATTGCGCCTCGATGGCCTCGTTACGGCGGCGCAAGGCGTCGTATTCGGCATCCGTCACCACCGGCGTATCTTCCTGATAGTACGCCCTGTCGTGCTCGGCGATCTCGCGCGCAAGCGCCTCCAATTCGGCCGCGGCGTCGAGCGGCGTCAACTCCTCGACGGGACGAACGTGGCGCTTGGCACCGTTCACGAACGGGCGCCCTGCAGCAGGCTTTTGGCGGCGGCGCGGGCCTCGTCGGTGATGTTCTTGCCCGAGAGCATGCGCGCGATCTCTTCGCGGCGGGCCGCCTCGTCCAGGATCGCGACGGAGGTGATCACGCCTTTCGGCGTTTCGGCCTTGGCGACCTGCCAATGGGTGCCGCCGCGCGCCGCCACCTGGGGCGAATGGGTCACGACCAGGATCTGGCCGGTCTCGGCCAGGCACGCGAGCCGTTCGCCGACGGCGGCCGCGACCTTGCCGCCGACGCCCGCATCGACCTCGTCGAAAATCAGGGTCGAGACCGTATCGGCTTCCGCCAGCACGACCTTCAACGCCAGCATGAAACGCGCGATCTCGCCGCCCGAGGCGATCCGGTTCAAGGGGCCCGGCGGCATGCCCGGATTGGTCGCGACTTCGAACGTGATGGCATCCAAACCATGTTCGGCCCAATCGTCCTCGCCGAGCGGTTCGAGCCGGGTCGAGAACGCCGCCTTGTCGAGATGCAGCGGCGCCAGTTCCCGGCTAACGGCCGTGTCGAGGCGCTTGGCCGCCTTGCGGCGCGAGGCGCGCAGGGTTTCGGCGGCCTCGGCGTATTGCGCGCGGGCTTCCTGCTCGGCGCGGCCCAATTGTTCGAGATTGGCGCCGCCGCTTTCGAGCTGCGCGAGCTGTTCGCAGAGATCGGCCCGCACGGCGGGCAGGCTATCGACCGTGGTGTTGTGCTTGCGCGCGGCCGCGCGCAGGGCGAACAACCGCTCCTCCAGTTTTTCCAGGGCGGCCGGATCGAGATCGATGCTGGCGCTCGCCTTTTCGAGCAGCGCGAGTCCCTCGGCGATGTCGGCGGAGGCCCGGTCGAACGCGGCGATCGCCGGATCGAGCCGGCCCTCGGCTTTGTCGGCGACCCGTTCGAGGTGGCGGAGCGCCGTCCGCACGGCGCCGTCGACGCCGTTGCCCTCGTTCAGCACGTCGCCGGCCTGGCGCAGCGCCTCGATCAGCTTCTCGCCGTGCATCATGAAGGCGCGCTGCTGGGCCAGGCTCTCTTCCTCGCCCGGCTGCGGATCGAGCGCATTCAATTCGTCGACGACATGGCGCAGGAAGGTTTCATCCTGGCGCGCCTTGGCGAGCGCGGCTTCCGCCCGCAACCGGGCATCAGCCGCCGCGCGCCAGCCCCGGTAGGCCGTCGAGGTCTGTTCCAGAAGCTTGCCGTGGCCGCCGAAGGCGTCGAGCACGCCGCGGTGGGTCGACGGGTTCATCAAGCGCTGGTTTTCGAACTGGCCGTGGATTTCCGCCAACGCTTCGGCGAGTTGCTTGAGAAACCCGATACTGACCGGCTGGTCGTTGACGAACGCCCGCGAGCGGCCGTCGCTGCCCAATACCCGGCGCAGCAGGATCGCGCCTTCCTCGGTTTCGATTTCCTGCTCCGCCAACAGATCGAACACGGGATGGCCGGCAAGGATTTCGAACGCCGCCGTGACGGATGCCTTATCGGCGCCGACCCGAACCAGCCGGGCATCGCCGCGCGCGCCGAGCGCCAACCCCAAGGCATCGAGCAGAATGGATTTACCGGCGCCGGTTTCCCCGGTCAGCACGCACAAGCCGGAATCGAAAACGAGATCGAGTTTCTCGATAAGGACCACATCGCGGATCGACAATGTGCTCAGCATACCGCGGGGCCCGTTACCACACTTTATACCAGGGTTTTTCCTTGGGCCGGACATGCTTGTCCTCGACCAGTTCGTAAGAGTCGATATACCACTCGCTGCCCGGGTAGTTGTGTCCCAGCACCGATGCCGTCTTGCGCGCTTCCTCAACGACGCCGAGCGCCAGATAAGCCTCGGTCAGCCGGTGCAGCGCCTCGGGCACGTGAGTCGTCGTCTGGTAATTGTCGACCACCGTCTTGAAACGGTTGATCGCCGCTAGATAACGATGCTGGTTGAGATAATAGCGGCCGATGTCCATTTCCTTGCCGGCCAGATGATCCTGGGTCAGTTCGATCTTGAGCTTGGCGTCGCGTGCATATTGGCTGTTGGGAAAGCGCGCCACCAGTTCGCGCAGGGATTTAAGCGCCAGTTCGGTCATCTTCTGGTCGCGCGAAACATCGGAAATCTGTTCGTAATAACTCAGCCCCTTGAGATAATAGGCG
>JAVJPD010000716.1:0-2164 GCA_040216475.1 Rhodospirillales bacterium | reverse complement strand
CTCTTCCGATCTCCAAGCGCGCCGAAGGCTTCGATATGAATGTTCTGTACTACGGCCCGAACAAGAAGGACGACGTGCCGTACAAATATTACACCGACGTCAAGGCAATGGCCGCCGATTCGGACTTCCTGATGCTGTGCTGTCCGGAAACCCCCGAGACGCGCGGCCTGATCACGGCGGACGTCCTCAAGGCGCTCGGGCCCGACGGCATCCTCATCAACATCGCGCGCGGCGCCTGCGTCGACGAGCCCGCCCTGATCCAGGCGCTCAAGGACGGCACCATCTGGGGCGCGGGCCTCGACGTGTTCGTCGACGAGCCCGTCGTGCCCGAAGAGCTGCGCACGCTCGATAACGTCGTCTGCGTCCCCCACATCGGCACCTCGACGCTCGATATCCGCAGAATTCGTAAGGAAAAATGCGTCGAGAATCTCAAGCTGTTCTTCGACGGAAAACCGGTGCTGTCGCCGGTCGTGTAAGTTCTAAGGAATCAAAGCCGCGCGGCCCGGATGATCGATCAGCCCGTCTTCAGGGCCGCCGTGCTTTTGACCGCGAGCAGGGAAACGAATTCGCCGATGTCCGGCACGCTTTCGAGCCGTTCGATCCTGTCCTGAACGGTATCGAGCGCACTCTTTTCCAAAACCGACCCGGCGAGGTCGCGGAACTTCGCGATCACGTCCTCGAACGGCAGCGGGTTTTGGATGCTGCCGCGCGGATCGTCGATGCCGAGCACGTGGCGCGTGCCGTCCTTAAGCGCCACTTCGAGGCGGGCGCCGCGATGGATGGGGAACACCTTGGTCAGCTCCGGGTCTTCATGCACCGCGAGCTTGCGCGCGAGCGTATGCACGCGCGAATCCGTCACCCGGTTCTCCTCGAACTGGCGCAGGGTCAGCTCCTTGTCGAAGAACGCGACCGCCAGGCTGTACGGCAGGCTCAGTATCGCGTTGAGCTTGGAGGACGGCGGGGCGCTGTCGATCAGCCAGCCCTGGTTGACCGAATAAGCCGGCAGGTAAAGATCCACCGTGTCGATGGCCGCGGGCGTGACGCCGTGCTTGTGCACCATGTCGAGCACCAGATCGGCGGGCGCGTGGATTTGCCGGCAGCAGGGATACGGGCGCAGATCTGAACTGGTCAGGCCGTAGTCGGAACCCAGATTTTCGGTGAGCTTGGCCGGCTCGCCGCCATCGGCCAGCACCGCGAGAAAACCGTACTGGCCCTCGATGACATCCGTCGTGCCCGCGAAGTCGGCTTCCGACAGCAACGCGGACAAAAGCCCCGCCCGCGCGGCGATGCCGGGATGGATGTGCTTGGTCGGCCCGCCGTCGCAGCGGTATTGGGTCACGGCGGACGCATGCGAGGCGGCGGTACCGAAGGCGCGTTCGAGCTTATCCGCGTTCAGGCCCAAAATTTTCGCGCCCGCCGCAGTCGCGCCGAACACCCCGCAGGTGCCGGTCGGATGATAGCCCTTGCCCCGGTGCTTCAACCCGGCGGCGGAAGACACCCGCGCCGTCGCCTCGTAACCGGCGATCACGGCGAGGATCAATGTTCGGCCATTAACACGACGCGCCTCGCCGAAGCTCACCGCCGGCGGGATGACGCCCGCGCCGGTATGAGCGAACTGCCCGGTATCGTCGAACTCGATGGAATGCGCGCAGGTACCGCCGAGGAACGCGGCTTCGAGCGCGTTGGTGCGAAAACTTTGGCCGATCGCCGTGCATTCGGGCTTGCCGCCGAGGCTTTCGATCACGGCTGCCGCCTGGCGCACGTGATCGGTTAAAGAACCGCCGAGCGCCACGCCGAGGGTATCGAGGATATGGGCCTTGGCCTTGTCGATCAGGGCTGTCGGCAAATCCTCGTAGGAAAGGCCTGCGAGATAGGCCGCGAAATCCGAGGTGTATCCCATAGCGTGCCTCCGTTCGTTATTTTCCCCTAGGCTAGCGTACCCGGGCGCCGAACGCTAGAACGAGCCCAAAATCTTTGTGTCTCAGTCCATAACCTCGCCCTTCGACAAGCTCAGGGTGAGGTTATGGAAAGTTATGAGGAACGCCTCATCCTGAGCCCGTCGAAGGATGGGCATTCCGTTCCGAATCACAAATTGGGGCACCGTCCCTAAAAAGACCGGGGCAGGCCGAGCACGTGCTCGGCGATATAGGAGAGCACCAGGTTC
>JAVJPD010000715.1:0-4681 GCA_040216475.1 Rhodospirillales bacterium | reverse complement strand
TGCTCTTCCGATCTTAAATGTCAGGCCGGTGGAGGGGAGAGGATGACCGAGAACGCGCTGCCGTGGCTGGTGATGCTCGGCTACGGCGCCTTGGTGTGGTGGATGGCGCCGCGCTCGGCGGACCCGGCGGGCTTTTTCAAGGGCGGCAGCGCGTCGGGGCGCGCGCCCGGCCTATGGCTGCTGGTGGCGAGCGCCGCCATCAGTTGGATCTTCGCCAAGTCGATCGCCAATTCCGCCGGGCTGGCCCATGCGTTCGGGATCACGGGCGCGCTCGGCTACGCGTTTTATTATGTGAGCTTCCTCACGGCGGGGGTGGCGATTTATCTGATTCGCACCCGTGCCGGCGACGATTCGCTGCCGGCGTTCCTGGTGCGCAAGTACGGCCCGCTCTGCGCCAAGCTGTTCATTGCCGCGATCGCGATCCGGCTGTTCAACGAAGTGTGGTCCAACACCAAGGTCGCCGGGCTTTATTTCGGCGCCGAGGGCAGCGGCGCCTATTGGATCGCGGTGGCGGCGGTCACCGCATTCACGGTTTTTTACACCTGGCGGACGGGCCTGCGCGGCAGCTTGCTCACCGACGGTGCGCAGATGGTCCTGGCGGCCCTGTTGCTGGCGGGGGTTTTACTGTTCGTCATGCCCGTTGCCGTGACCCATGGCATACCGGACGTTCCCGAAGCGACCCGTTGGGCCGGATTGACGTTCTGCGCTCTCGCCCTGGTGCAGGCGTTGAGCTATCCGTTCCACGATCCGGTGCTGACCGACCGCGGCTTCATCACCTCGCCCCAAGTGATGCTGAAGGGGTTCATCCTGGCCGGATTGATCGCCGGCGGTTTTATCTTTCTGTTCGGCTTCGTCGGCCTGTTCGCGCTGTCGCAGAACATCGCGGGTAATCCCGCCTTAAGCGTGCCGGCGCATTTCGGCCTGCCGCTGCTCTTGATCACCAACGCCATCATGCTGACGAGCGCGGGCTCGACCTTGGACTCGACGTTCGCCAGCACGGCCAAGCTGCTCGCCCGCGACCTGCCGGGCGATGCCGGCGAACCGAGTTCGGCGGAGGTGCGTTGGGGCCGCTACGGGATCGTCGCCATCGCGGTGTTCGGCAACCTGCCGCTGTTCGGGATTTATCTCGGCGATCAGATCGGGCCCGCGATCATCGCCGCGACCACCATTTCCGGCACCATGGTGATGGGCCTCGCGCCGATCTTCCTGCTGGCCTTCGTGCCCGGGGCCGGCGCGGCGAGTTTTCATCTGGCGTTTTGGCCGGGGCTGATCCTGGGGATTTCGGTAACGCTCGAAAGCGCGCTCGGGATTTCGATTTTCCCGGCCTGGATCGATATCGGCATGGGAAAATATGCCGACGACCTCGGCGTCAATCTTTACGGGCTGGCGGTCTGCACGGCCGGTTTTCTATTCGGTTGTCTCGGTAACGCCCGCCGAATGAAGGCGGCCGGAATCGCGGGAAAGCCCGCCGTTTAGGCGGCGAAAACATCGGCATAATGTTGCCACAATTGGCGCCTACAAAAGCATCATGTAGACCTTCCTGATCTACATATCCCCAGAGACTCCCCTCTCTGGTCCCCAAGATCGGCAGCGATGCCGAAACTCAGCCGGGCTCCTTACGGTGCCCGGCTTTTTTTGTTCTTGCCCGCTAAAATGGAAGAATTAAAGAAACGCCTCAGCGCAGGGAAGGCGGCAGGGCGACGACGACGGTGGTGCCGCTTTTCGGGCGGTATCCCAACAGTCTCGCGACACCCAGAAAAAACTGCCGGAAGTCTCTCATGGTCTGGTCCTTATATCGTTGCAGCCCGTTTTCGGCCGGTTGGTTGGCGTTATGACGTGGTTAGAGGGCGATGATCCCGCTGTGGAAGAACAGCCCGACCAGGGCGGCGGCATAAACGGCGGCGGCCGCGCCGATCAGGGTGAAAATCCGGGCGGCGATCCGCCCGGGATAGAAATGGCGGGCCCGGCGGGGGTGCTCGGCGGCGGGCGCCACGATCGGGAATGGCGTCGGCGATGGTGACGGCGCGTCGATCAGTAAATGCCGGTCGCTGGTGTGAATGAACATGGAACGTCTCCCTGAAGATGCCGTCAGTCATAGGCGCATTCGGCGCGGGCGTCTGTGACGCCGGTCACGGGAGACGAGAATTTCGGGGGATCGGTCAGCCGAGGGTTTTCAGGACCGTTTCCACGGTATCGCTCAGCGGGCCGCTGTCCGGATCGGCCATGCCGACCACCTGCAGGCCGTTCAGGCTGGTGACGAGAAACCGCGCCAGCGCCCGGGGATCGTGCCGGCGCGAAATCGCACCTTCCCGCTGGCCCCGCTCGACGGCTTTCTCGAACGCGTCTTCGATCCGGTGGAACAATTTGTTCACTTTTATGCGGGTTTGCGGGCAATGGGCGGTCATTTCCGCGGTCGCGTTGCTGATGAAGCAGCCTTGCGGGTCTTCGTTGCGGACGAACCGCTCGGCCGCGTTGCGGAAGATGCGGGCGATGGCGTCCCGTCCCGGCATGTCGGATTCGAGGGTTTCGACGATGCCGGCCAGGGTGGTGGCCGCGTAACGGTCGAGGCTGGAAAGGAAGATTTCGCGCTTGCTGCCGAAGGTGTCGTAGAAGCTGCTTTTGCTGATGCCCATGGTGTCGATCAGATCGCCGAGCGAGGTCGCCTCGTAGCCGTTCAGCCAGAACACCTGCATGGCCTTGTCGAGGGCGGTTTCGGGGTCGAATTCCTTGGGCCGGCTCATGGTTTTGCGTCCGTGTTTTGCGTCCGTTTCGGATGCCTTGAATGGTACATAATAGTGTTCTGGACCGTTCCGTCCGTTCACATGTCCGTGAAGCCGCGCCGTCCCCGTTGCCGGCCGGGCGTTCGGGGCGCTTCGCAAGCGCCGGTAGCGGGTGCGGATGCCTTCTTTTTTACGGTTGGATGGGATACGGTCGGCGCTCTCGATTCCGCCCCGTGCATGGACTGAGACATGGACTGAAACATGGCGCTTTTTGCCGGACACCGGCTGACCTGCATCCGCGGCGAACGGACCGTTTTCGCGGACCTCGATTTCACCCTCGAATCCGGCCGGGCGTTGGTCCTGCAAGGCCCGAACGGCAGCGGTAAATCGAGCCTGTTGCGCGTCATGGCCGGATTGCTCCGCGCCGAAGGCGGGGCATTGACGTGGGACGGCGCGGCGGTTCGCGACGATCCCGAGGCCCACGGCGCGCGGCTGCACTATCTGGGGCACGGCAATGCCTTGAAACAGGCCTTGAGCGCGGCGGAGAACGTGCGTTTCTGGGCGGGCCTGCAGGGCGGCGGGCAGGATGTCGACGGCTGGGTCATGGCGGCGCTCGCGCGTTTCGAGATCGCCCATCTCGCCGATCTGCCGGCGCGGTTCCTCTCGGCGGGACAATCCCGGCGTCTGGCGCTGGCCCGCCTGCTCGCCGCGCCCGCGCCCTTGTGGCTGCTCGACGAGCCCGCCAATGCGCTCGATGCGCGCGCGACGGCCATCCTCGCCGATGTGCTGAGCGAACATCAGGCGGGCGGCGGCATGGTCGCGCTGGCGACCCACGCGCGCGACGTGCCGGCCGGCGTGACGAACCTCGATTTGTCGGCGTATGCGGAAGAACATGCGGGGGAATGGGCCGCGTGAGCCGTTTCAATCTCGTCATCCGCCGCGAGTTGCGCCTCGCGTTGCGCCAGAGCCAGGACAGTCTGATGGTGCTGGCGTTCTTCGTGCTCGCGGTCGTGCTGTTTCCCTTCGGCGTCGGCCCCGAGCCCAACATTCTGGCGCGGATCGCCCCCGGCGTGATCTGGGTCGCGGCCCTGCTGGCCTCGATGCTGGCCCTGGAGCGCCTGTTTCAGGCCGATTACGAGGACGGCAGTTTGGAGTTGCTGGCGCTGGCGCCGCTGCCGCTTGAAATCATCGTCCTTGCCAAGGTCGCGGCGCATTGGCTGACGACGGGATTGCCGCTGATCGTCGCGGCGCCGGTGATGGCGGTGCTGCTGCACATGAACACGGAGGGCATCGGCGTCTTGATGATGGTGTTGCTGCTCGGCACGCCGACCTTGAGTCTGATCGGCGCGATCGGAGCGGCGCTGATCCTGGGCGCGCGCCGCGGCGGCGTTTTGCTGTCCCTGCTGATCCTGCCGCTGTATATACCGCTGCTGATCTTCGGGGCGAGCGCGGTCGATGCTGCCCTCGGCGGCCTCGCCGTCAAGCCGGCGTTGCTGATCATGGGCGGATTGTTTCTGGCGGCGCTGGTGCTCTCGCCGTGGGCGGGCGCGGCGGCGATCCGCCAGGCACTTGGATAGAAGACGTTGGAGTAAACCGTGTTTCACAAGTTCGCCAACCCGACCCGGTTCCTGCGATTGAGCACGGCGTTGACGCCGTGGTTCGCCGCGTCGACCGTCGGGCTGCTCGCGGCCGGGCTGTATCTCGGTCTGTTCGCCTCGCCGCCGGATTACCAGCAAGGCGAGTCGGTCCGTATCATGTACGTGCACGTGCCGGCGGCTTGGATGGGGTTGTTCGTTTATTCGGCAATGGCGGCCATGAGCGCGGCGGCCCTGATTTGGAAGCATCCCCTCGCCGAATTGATCGCGAAGGCGAGCGCGCCGATCGGTGCCTGCTTTACCTTCCTGGCGCTGATCACGGGTTCGCTCTGGGGCAAGCCGATGTGGGGTACTTGGTGGGTGTGG
>JAVJPD010000714.1:0-2570 GCA_040216475.1 Rhodospirillales bacterium | reverse complement strand
TGTGCTCTTCCGATCTGGATTTCGGGCGCGGTGCCGACGATGGTCTGATGATTGTGGTGTTCCGACAGCCAGAACCGGTGATAGCCCAACCTCTCGCAAAACCCCGCCAGATCGAGGGTATCGCGAATCGAAAAATCGTGGCCGCGCCCGGCCGTCGCAACGGATTGATCGAGGACGGAGAGCTTGATCACGTTCAACCCGGCATGGTTTCGCCGTAGGCAGGCACCTTGGCGGCGAAATCGTCGAGCCATTCGACGAGCGCCGGAGCCATGGGCCGCCAATCGACCTGCTTGCGAAAATCGAGATGCCCCAAGGCACACGCCAACGAAATGCTGCCGACCGTGACGGGATCGGATGCGGGCGGCGATGATTCCAGGTGCTCGATGGCGCGCTTGATCTTATCGCGCTGGTAATCGAGCCAGGGCTTATAGGGCGTCTCTTCGGGCCGGTAACGCTTTTCGTAAATGACCAGAAGTCCGGCATCGACGATGCCGTCGCCCAATGCCGCGAGGACCAAGGCCTTGAAACGCGTACCGGTGTCGACCGGAAAAATCTTGCCGCCGCCGGCCAGCGCATCGAGATATTCGAGGATCACCCGGCTGTCGTACATTACCGTGCCGTCATCGAGAACCAACGCCGGAATTTTTCCCAACGGGTTTTGCCTGCGGATCGTATCGTTCGGGTCCGTCGTAACGGCGGTCTCTATTTTGATCCTGTCCGTTAAGCCCAACATGATGGCGGCCATTCTCACTTTACGGGCGAACGGCGAAGACGGCGACGAACGAAGCGTTAACGGCATGGAGCCCTCCCTCGGCATTATGAACCGCTGCAATATCCGTGATTGGCGGAGCCAACACAAGGGATAGGACGTTTTTTTCGGGAACGAGCCGGCGCAGGCCGAAAAGACCGCCTGCCGTAACCTATTTACGGCTCCACTGACCGTCCTCGTTGAGGAAATACGTGCCCGGCGGCGCTTTCTGGAATATCTGCTTGGCGTAAATCCGGCCGACCTGCTCGGGCGTGATGCCTTGTTTTGCCGCACGGGCCTGATAAATCGCCAATCGCTTAGCATTGACCCGTTCCACGGTCGCCGCGGCGCTATGGGAATTCGACCGCACCATGACATAACCGTCGTAGCGTTCGGCGATTGCGCCGGAAGCCCGCAGATCGTCGAGGGATTGCGCCTGAACCGGCGAGACGGCCATAAAAACGGCCGCGATAAACGCCGCCAGGGCAAGCAAAAAGCCGCTGGAGCGGCGCGCGCATACTTTCATTCTGGTCGTTGTGTGCATCATTAGAAGATACCCGGATTGCTTGTGATGTCTTTCTTTGCCGCTTCTTCCAACTTCACGCGAACTTCCGCATCGAGTTTGATATTGAGATTGATGGTGATCGGTTCTTGCGGAGCCTGAACCTTAACCGTCGGTTCGCACGCCGCCAAAACAAGCACGCCGAACAACACTAAAACCGAACGTATCATGCCAACCGCCGTTCTTTGCCCGGGTTCCGCGAAGATATTTACTTCGCCTTCGGCACTATAGACCGGACCACGGCAGCCGGCAACTTGAGTGCATGGGCAACGACGGCCGCGATACGATCCACGTTACCCGAGATATTTATATTGATCCTGAATGACCGCCCGTCAAGCACCGCCGGATTATGCCCGTCAGTCTTGAGCCGAATCCGGCCATCGCCCTGAGGCTTTTTATCAATATCGATCGTCAGGGAATCGTAGCGGAAGTCTTCCAGCGCGCTCAGCATCAACGCCACTTCCTTGCCCCCTTGCGCCAACGCCCGCTTCACGGCGGCAGACCGAATCCGTAAAGTGCCGGGACCGGCGGCGGCCAGACGGCCGCCCGAAATATCGACGGCCGCCCCTACTTGACGAACGGGGATGACGCCGCCCAACCGCCCTTCTCCCGAAACGCCCTCGACGCCGATCAGCGCAAACAACGCCGTGAGATTCACGTCCGTCAGATCGATCGCGACGCGGTTTTCACCGCTCACCGGATCGAGAACGGTCGGGCGCACACTCAACCTGCCGCCGATAAAACCGGCATCGAATCCCTCGATCCGCAGCCGCGGATACACCGAGGCCGGCGTGGACTCGAGCGAGAACCGCAGCGTCAACGCCGTCAAATCCGTGCCGGCGGCGATCCGGCGGATGCGAAGGATCTGGCCGGGCGGCGTTTGCGCCGGCATCAGCCGATCGAGGTGAATTTGCGCGTTCAACCCTTCGATCTCGGTGCCCGTCGTTTCGTCGGACATTTCCAGGCCCTTTACCGCGACCGTTGCCGTTCCTCCGACATCCCGGCCGTTCCAGGAAAGGCGCGCCTTGCCCGATGCCGTGCCGGCCCTCAGGTCCACGGCAGCAGCATTGGGAACAAGCCGCATGAACGACATGAACATCGGGCCGAAGCGCAGCGATTTAAGATCGATATCCGCCTGGCCGGTTCCGGCCTTGAACCGATAGCGCCCCGAGGCGGCCATCGCCAGATTCCCGGCCGCCGACAGACTTGCATCGAATGATGCCATATCGCGCCGCACGGCGAAGGCCGACCTCGCGGCGA
>JAVJPD010000713.1:0-7488 GCA_040216475.1 Rhodospirillales bacterium | reverse complement strand
CCTGCTGGTGGTCGTTCGCCCACGAGCAGCAAGACAGCCAGCACGCGCAGCTGTTCCACTTCGATCTCGCCGACTACCGCTTCTGCCTGATGTTCATTTATCTCACCGACGTCGAGATGGACGGCGGCCCGCACACCCTGTTCGAGGCGACCCACGAGATGGACGCGATGGCGAAAATCCGCGCCGAGTTCGACGGCGACGAAAATGACTGGAACCAATGGTATTTCAAGAAGCTGCGCAAGACCGACGATGAAATGACCCGTTATTTCAACGGCCGCGAGCCGATCGCGCTCACGGGCCCGAAAGGCAGCACCCTGCTGGTCAACACGCGCGGCATTCACAAAGGCATGCTGCCGACCAAGCAGGACAGACTAATCATTCAAGTCGTCTACGGCGTTTCGCCGATGGTGCAGACCTCCTTCACCGATCCCATCAAGATCGGCAGCCCGGACGCGAAACATATTCCGGCGTCGATGGCCGAACCGCCCTACGATTACATCAACTGGTTCTTCGTCACGAAATAATGCCGACAGCCAAGAACGCCACGGACCGGACCGACACAACCAAGCCCGCCGCGGCCGGCGGCCCCATTGGCGGCCCCCTCAGCGGCCCAATCGACGGCATGCTGACCCTGCAACTGGACGCCATGTTCACCGACCGGGCGTTCAAGGATTTCCTGACCGCCGAAATCGCCGCCGAGAGCGCGACCTTCTCCAGCCCGAAGGAACTGCTGAATTTCATCAGCGCCAAACTGGCCGGGGTGATTTCTTCCGATCCCACGGCGCTGGGGTTTAGCCCGGCCGAGCAGTTCGAAGCCGTCGGCCGTTACCTGCGCATGGTCGCCGAAAACATGGAGGCCTACAGCGCCAACAACAAGCCCAACCCGGACGCGGTGTTCTGGCCCGATCCGACCCGCGGCACCGGCCAGTCGATCTTTGTCGTTCAGCCCTATCTCACGCCGCTGAACCTGATCGACAAGGAAACCCCGGTCGGCTCGGCGGGCAGTTGCTTCGGCGAGGAGATCGCCTTCGAGTTCCAAAAGCGCGGATTTAATTACGTGGTCACGGAACGGGAAGACACCTACGGCGAGGGCGTGTTCTTCGCCGGGTACGATCCCGATACCCCCTACGCCCGCTTTTCCGCCAACTGGGGCATCATGTTCAACACCCCGAGCTTCCGCCAACTCGCGGAGAAAGCTTTCGGGCGCCGCGAATTGCCGAAGCTCCTGTTCGAGCAGGATATCGGCGACGGGAAAGTCCTGTACGGCGATCCGTTCCGCGAAGGCGTGTTCTTCGGCTCGGAAGCAGCGTTCGATGCCAATCACAAGAAACATATTGCCGCGGCGCGGGAAGCCTTCCTGAAAAGCGAGGTGTTCATCATTACCCTCGGCCTTAACGAGTGCTGGGAGTTCATCCCCGACGGCTCGGTCCTGTCGCGCAGCCCGCGCAATGCCGACCTGATGGGCCTGGTCCGCCCCAAGGTGCTCACCGCGGCCGAAAACGTCGAGAACATCCAAACCTTCATCGACATCATCCGTGAGCATAACCCGGCAATGAAGCTGATCATCAGCGTTTCTCCGATCCCCTTCATCGCGACCGTACGCTCCAAGGAATGCCACGTCGTTACCGCCAACACCCACTCCAAGGCCGTGCTCCGGGTCGCCGCCGACGAATTGGTCCGGGCCAACAAGGACGTCTATTACTTCCCCAGCTACGAGCTGGTCACCACCTGCATGGAAAACCCCTGGGCCGACGATCACCGGCACGTGTCGCGCGAGACCGTCGGCAAGGTCATGGGCATGTTCAACGCAATGTTCGTCAAGGACGGCGCGCTGCTTGCAACCGTCGGAGACTAGGATGGCAGACGATCAAGAAACTTCCCGCCCGGCGCCGTCGCTTGCCTTCGGGCCCGAGGACGCCAAGATCATCAACGATTTCCTGAAAACGAGCTCGCACCAGATTTTCAAGATTCCCGACGTCCGGGTCCTGATCGCGCAGGCCCGGCTCGAGCGGCTCGACCCCAAGGATATCCGGGTGTTCGAGGGCTACGGCGAGGAAGTCGTCGAAAACACGCTCGAGCACAATCTCGGCGCGCTCAAGAAGGCGATCGCCTTCGACCGGCCGTCGCTCCTGATCAATCCGCTCTGCAATATCCAATACGTTCAATACAACCAGCAGAGCCTGAAGGTGCTGACCATCGGCCCGCGCTCGGAGGCGGAAATCTTCGATCTGATCGCCTCGGGCTTCCTGCAGGAAAATATCCGCGGCCTCGATCTGATTTCGTATTCCGATTTCGTCGATCTCGGCGACATGCACGCCATGCCCTACGAGGACGGCAGCTTCGACGTCATCATCCTCGGCTGGGTGCTGGGCTACAGCAAGGATATTCCGAAGGCGGCATCCGAAATCCTGCGGGTCGCGCGCCCGAACGCCGTCATCGCCGTCGGCTGCCAATACACGCCGACCTCCAACGAACAGGTCGAGAAGGAACTCGGCTATAAACTCGACGGCACCCGCTTCGAAACCACGGACGACCTGCTCGCGCCGTTCGAAGGCCACGTCGGACAGGTGTATTTCCGCCACGACGTGCACGAAACACTCCGGCACCGCAACGGCGACGTCATGGCGATCTTTCAGCTTCCCGGAAACTAAACGGCTTTCGCCGCTTCAGTCGGCGCCGACTTCCCCCGTCGGATCCCGCTCGACCAAATCGGCGACCCTCTCGCACTTGCCGGCGGCTTCGTTCATCTCGGTTCGCATGCCCGGGTTTTGCACGCCCACGTCTCGCATGAACGCCGCCGACTCCCGGAGCAGCTTGGCGGCCAATTCGGCATTCTTCATCGCGGCACCCTCTGATATCTTCGGTAACGACACGACCGGCATCATATCAGGCGCGCCGATCCAGACAATATCGCGAGAAGATCATGGCCGACTCCAAGACCGCTCCGGTTTCCGACGTTACCGCCTCCTCGTTCTACAAGTCCGACGCCTTCGGACCGGCGAATCTGATCGACGGCGGCAAGGATTTCGGCGGCTGGATCACGGATGCCGGCAAGTGCGGCGGCGCCTGGGTCGCATTCCGTTTCGCCGAACCCGTCCTGCTCGGCTCGGTCGAAATCTGCAACGGCTTCATCGAGGAGGAGGCCGCCAAAACCCGGGACGACTATTATTTTCACAAACGCGCCCGGGAGATCACGATAAGCTTCGGCGCGGCCGGCCCCTCCTCCATCGAGGCCACGCTCGAGGATTCCAAGGAGCCTCAAACGATCCCGCTGAACCCGGCCGCGCCCGTCACTGAGGCCCGGATTTCGATCCGAAGCGTCTACGACGCCTCGCCCGGCGGCACGATCAAGCCGTTCGACGTGCTGGGACTGCGGCAGGTCACGTGGTTGATGCGCTAACCGGCTTCGCGGCGGGAAACTCGTCGGCGTAGCCCCGGTGCAAAAGCGCGTATGCCTCCTCGTTCGCGGCCGGATCGCGCGAAGGCGTGATCGCGAAGTCGCACGGCTCCTTCACCTCAAGCGCCATGGCTTGCCCGTTCTTCGGCGCGGGCGCGTCGAGAACGGAATGCAACAACTTCCACGCGCCGGTCGTCTCGTCCCGCTCCCATACCCGCGGATCACGATGCCGGTCGATCAGCTCCATGAGCGCTGCCTCGCTCATGTCCATCCATTTGAGGAATTCGCCGAGGTCTTTCGGTTCGATGTCCCGATAGCGGCGCACCAGGTCGAGCGCCCCGGCGCGGTCCAGGCGCTTGAGACGCAATTCCCGGCAGGCGTGATCGGTGACCTTGCCGTAGCCCCATTTCCAAAACTTGATGGCATCGTGCAGGCCCGAATAGTGGATGCAGTCGACGTCGTTGTAGGTATCGAAGGTGCGCTGCTGCGCCGCCGATTCGTAGCCGTAATGCCCGATCATCCTTTCGTGCTGGGCTTTCGAGTCCCAACGGATGAAGTTGTTGAGGTAAATCCCGCGCACGCCGACCGACTCGATGTCCTTGTCGTGCGGGTAATAGAACGAGCGCAGATCGCGCTCCGGCAGGCCACCCGCCGCGTCTACCAGGTCCTCCGCTTCGAGGCCCATCAGATCGTGGTCTTTGCGGTAACGGCGGCTCATCTCGACTTCATCCAAGTGCGAGAACATGCCGACCTGATCGATGCCCTGGTGCGCGCCCCAAATGATCAACGGAATCTTGTAACGCACCGCGACCTGCACCGGCAGCACCGTCTGGCCGGCCAGGCAATGCCAGTACATGCTGCCGCGCAATTCAAGGGTGCGTTGGGTGATGCGCTTGAGCAGCGCCGGATCGAGGATCATGGAATAGATGTCGCGATCGAAGATGGTACGCAGATAAGCCAGGTTCCGATGGCCGCGCCGGGTGTTGTAGTGCTTGTTGTAATTTACGATCAGCGGATTGAGGCCGAATTCCTGCTGTACCGTATGGACGATGAAATAGGAATCCCGCGCGCCGCTCACCGGAACGATGCAATCGTAATTGGCGCCGGTGCGGTGGCGGTATTTCGCCAGCAGCTTCTTGAGTTTTTCCCGGCGCGGTTTCCAATCGAGGGTGTCCTTTTCCTCGTGGACACGGCAGCCGCTGCATACGCCCTCGTCGTCGAATACGATTCCGAGCGGATGGTTTTCAGGATAGAGGCAGCGCGCGCAGTATCTCAAATGACTTCTTCCGGGTAATGCTGGAATACGAGCTTGGCGAGGTCGCGTTCTCCCGGTTTCGCCACCCGCCCGGCTTCGTCGAAATCGTGACCGCGGTAATCGGCGTAGGTATCGTGGCGCAACCCCACGCCGTGCCGGGCGAGATAGCTTTTCGCCGTCAGCACGCTGTGCTCGGTAAAGGTGAAGAAATTCGCCGCCGCCACCGCCGTGACGCCCGGCACTTGGGCGCCTTCGAGGAAATGGTCGGGATGACCGACGCCGCCGCAGACGATCACCGGCACGCTGACGGCATCCGTCACCTCGCGCACGAGATCGAGATCGTAGCCTTCCTTGGAGCCGTCGCGGTGGATCGCGTTGATCAGGATTTCGCCCGCGCCGTGCTCCTCCATCAGCCGCGCCATCGCCGCCGGCGACTCCCCCGTCGGCCGGGTTCCCGCGCACGAGAACACCTCGTAGCCGCCCCTGCCGTCGGGCTTGGCGTCGAGCGAGGCCAGAATGCATTGGCTGCCGAACCGCTCGGCAGCCTCGGTGATCAGGCTGGGGCCGTCGATGGCGGCGGTGTTGATCGCGACCTTATCGGCGCCCGAGAACACCGCGTCGCGCACGTCGGCGACCTCATTGATGCCGCCCGCCGCCGTCAGCGGCACGAAACACTCCGCCGCCACTTGGCGGATCAGCGTGATCGAAGAGGATTCCCCAGCGCGCGGTTTCGAGATATCCTGCAACAGGATTTCATCGACCCCCCAGCGGTTGAGGTTCTCGGCCAGGATCGCCGGGCTGCCGACGGGCAGGAAGCGATTAAAGCCGATACTTTGCACCGCGAGGCCGTCCTTGACGACGATACAGGCGATCAGGCGGGTTCTCAGCATGACGCCATCCTACGCCTTGCCTTCGGCGAAGTTCAGGAAATTGCGCAGGATGCGCAGGCCGTTGTTCTGGCTTTTCTCGGGATGGAACTGGGTCGCGACCACGTTACCCTGATGAACGGCAGCGATGATCGAACCGCCATACGTCGCCGTCGCGGTCACGATGGAGTCGTCGCAGCTCAGCGCGTAACTGTGATCGAAGTAGAATGTCGCGTCCGCGTCGATGTTGCGAAACAGGAACGCCCCCGAACGGCGTTCGAGATCGTTCCAGCCGACATGAGGAATGCGCACGCCCGGCGCCTCGGGAATGCGCTCGACCTTGCCCTTGATCCAGCCCAGGCATTCGTGATCGCCGCCCTCGTTCGAGCTTTCCGCGAACATCTGCAGCCCCAGGCAAATCCCGAACACCGGAATGCCCTTCTTGACGACGCGTTCGTTCAGGATATCGACCAGCCGCAGGTTCTTGAGGCGCTTCATCGCCTCGCCGATGGCGCCGACCCCCGGCACGATCAGGGCGGGCGCGTTTTCGATGTCGGCCTTGCGGAACGTGACGACCGGCTCGTAACCGAGGCGCGCGACCGCGTTGGCGACCGACTGCAGGTTGCCCATGCCGTAATCGAGAATGCAGATGGACCGGCCCATAATTATCCGTTCATGCCCCGCCGGTCAGCTGATCTTGTAGCGAAGTTCCCATTCGCCGTGATTGTTGAGCTGCCACAGGTCCTTGTTCCGATACGCTTCCGCCAGTTCCCAAAATTCGTCTTCGCCGATTTGCAGATAGCGGCAGAGCTTCCTGATGTAGCGGTCGCTGCACTTGCCGTCGTATTGGCGCACCAGCTCGATGGCTTCCTCACGGTTGAATTGGCCCAAACGAATCCGCGAGCTGACCTGCTGGGTGACCTTGCCGAAGCCGAACTTCAGGCACTTCAGGAACTGGTTCACGTGCACGAACTCGTCGTCGAGCGCCTCGGCTTCGTTCAAGGCACCGGTCTCGGCCGGATCGGCGTCGATCCCCTCACGCACGTGCAAACCTTTCTTGATGGCGAACTCGGTGTTCATGATTTCGTTGAAATCGTGCATGTAGAAGCCGAGGTAGACGATGCGCAATTGGCCGCGGTCGAAATCCTCCTCGGAAGGGTAGTCGTACCAAAACAGGCTGCGGCGGTCGAAGCCGTCCCGCACCAGCGGCGCGATGTCCGCGCCCGCCAGGGTATGGCTCTTACGCTGCTGATTGCCGTCGCCCGAGAGAGAGCCGTTGACGCCGCCGTATTGCAGCGCCGGGTTCTCGCCGAGGAACATCAAGGGGATACCTTGCGCGATGGCCTCGCGCGGCATCGCGGCGTACAGCGCCAACTCGGTGATCTTGAACAGGTTGCAGTCCTTCTTGAAGCTGTACTGCATCAGCGCCTTCGAGGTCCGCGGGCCGGGGCCGACCATGTGCACGTCGAAACCGTGCTCGATCAGGTTGGCAAGATTGACGGCGCCGCGCTCGGTCTGTTGCTCGGGCGGATAGACCACCGAGACCAATAGAGGTTTCAGGCCGAGTTCGTCGCGCACGTAAAAGGCTTGGCGGTGGCTGTCCTTGCCGCCCGAGACACCGATGATGCAGTCATACGCCCCCTTGGCGTTGGCCCGGCCCCACTCGCAGATTTCCTTCAGCTCGCGGCGGCGGCTTTCCCAGTCGATCTTGCCGAATTCGGCGAAATAGGTGCACGGCAGACAGATGCCGTCCTCGGTGAATTGGGAATCGGGCCGGGAGCTGGGCTCGCAGCATTTCTTACAGTAAGCAACCGTCATCCGTTGGTCCATGGCGCGCGGTGGAAACGATTCGATTTTATACCGGCCGATTATACACCGGCATGGACCCGGTTGTAGCCGCCGATTCCTTTCGTTTGGGTAAAGAGGCGCACGCCGGACGGACGCAAGACCCGAGATCGGAAGAGCACACG
>JAVJPD010000712.1:0-5676 GCA_040216475.1 Rhodospirillales bacterium | reverse complement strand
GTTGGCCCGCAGCTCATCGATCAACTCTTCGATCCTCGCGGTCGCGATCGGATCGAGGGCGGAACACGGCTCGTCCATCAGAATGACTTCCGGCTGCACGGCGATCGCGCGGGCGATGCAAAGGCGCTGCTGCTGGCCTCCCGAGAGTCCGGTGCCCGGTTCGAGCAAGCGGTCCTTCACTTCCGACCACAAACCGGCTTTTTCCAAACTGGTTTGAACGATTTCGTCGGCATCGGCCTTGTTCGTTGCGATGCCGTGGATGCGCGGCCCGTAGGCGATATTATCGTAGATCGACTTCGGAAACGGGTTCGGCTTTTGAAACACCATGCCGACCCGGGCGCGCAGGTGCACCACGTCGACCGCGTCCGAATAGACGTTGACGCCGTCCAGTTGGATGCTTCCGGTGACCCGGCAAATCGGGATCGTGTCGTTCATCCGGTTGAGCGAACGGAGGTATGTCGATTTACCGCAACCGGACGGACCGATCAGGGCGGTGACCTCCTGCTCGCCGATATCGAGGTTGACGTCGAACAACGCCTGCTTCTCGCCGTAATAAACGCAGACATTCTGGGTTTTGAACTTTGCCCGATGCGGGCCCGACTCCGCCATCGCGGGACCGGCCATGGATAATTGTTCCGAGGTTTGTGTCTGGGCCGTCATCGATCGCTATCCTCTACCAACGGCGTTCGAACTTTTTACGCAGCCAAACGGCCAGCGCATTCATGAACACCAAAAATCCCAAGAGCACCATGATCGCCGCCGAGGTCCGCTCGACGAATGCCCGCTCGGGGCTGTCCGACCAAAGATAAATCTGTACCGGCATGACCGTCGCCGGGTCCATGATGCCGCCGGGAATATCGACCACGAAGGCTACCATGCCGATCATCAGCAACGGCGCCGTTTCGCCCAATGCCTGCGCCATACCGATGATCGTGCCGGTCAGAATGCCCGGCATCGACAGCGGCAGAACGTGATGGAAGACCACCTGCACCGGCGATGCGCCGATACCGTAGGCCGCCTCGCGGATCGACGGCGGCACGGCCTTCAACGCGGCGCGCGCGGCGATAATAATGGTCGGCAGCGTCATCAGCGACAGCACCAGGCCGCCGACCAGCGGCGCCGAACGAGGCAAGCCGAAGAAGTTCAGGAACACCGCCAGGCCCAACAGGCCGAACACGATCGAGGGTACGGCGGCCAGGTTGTTGATGTTCACTTCGATCAACTGGGTCCAACGGTTCTTGGGGGCGAACTCCTCGAGATAGATCGCCGAGGCGACCGCCAGCGGAAACGATACCGCCAAGGTCACCAGCATGGCGAAGAAGGAACCGGACACGGCGCCCCAAATGCCGGCCAGTTCGGGCTCGCGGGAATCGCCGGCCGTAAACAGGGTCTTGTTGAAGACGGTCTCAACCAGCCCGAGCTCCTTCAAGCGCTTGAACCAGGCGATCTGCTGATCGGAAACCCGGCGCTCCGTCTGCGGGGTGGTTTCCTTGATGTAGCCCTTGTTGAACATGTCCATGTCGTCGGACATCGGCACCGTTAGCGTGATGCGCTGGCCGATCAGGCCGGGATTTTCCAGAACCCTGTTCCGGACCTGATACGTCGCGCCGGAACTGACCAGTTCGTAAAGCCGGCGTTTGTCCCGCCGGCTGGTGACGTCGGGAAAGATATCGCCGATGGCCTGCTTCACCAGCTTGAGATAATTAGCGGTCGCGAGGGTTTCCGGTTTGCGGGTGCCTTCCGGATCGATATCCTGCGGGTACAGCGTCACCTCAAGCTTCACCATGGTTTGAACGAAGGCGGTGTATCCGTTGCCGATGACGGTCGTAAACAGCGTTCCGAGACACAGCAGCGCGAAAACAATGGCCGCGATTCCGTAGGCCCGGAACCGCTTTTCGGCGGCGTACCGCTTCCTGAGCCCCGCCGCCACCGCATCGGAAGCATTCATCGGCCGCGCGGAATCTTCGGGAACGCCGTTCGTTCCGGTCAAGACGTTGCTCATCAGTCGTATTGCTCCCGGTATTTATTCACGACGCTCAACGCGATGACGTTCAGCACCAACGTGACACAGAACAGAACCAAGCCCAAGGCAAACGCCGCCAGGGTTTTGGCGCTGTCGAACTCCTGATCGCCGACCAGCAGCGTCACGATCTGCACCGTGACCGTCGTCACCGCTTCGAATGGATTCGCCGTCAAATTCGCGGTCAGGCCCGCGGCCATCACCACGATCATGGTTTCGCCGACGGCGCGCGAGACCGCCAGCAGCAAGCCGCCGACGATGCCGGGCAAGGCGGCGGGAAAGATGACTTTCTTGATGGTTTCCGATTTGGTGGCGCCGAGGCCGAGCGAGCCTTCGCGCAGGGATTGCGGCACCGCGGTGATCACGTCGTCGGATATCGAGGACACGAACGGAATGATCATGATGCCCATCACAAGCCCCGCCGCCAGCGCGCTTTCCGATGAAATCGTCAGGCCGATATCGGCGCCGATTCCGCGGAACAACGGCGCCACCGTCAGGGCCGCGAAGAAACCGTAGACGACCGTCGGCACGCCGGCCAGGATTTCCAGGATCGGCTTGACCGAGGTGCGCACGTTATGGGGCGCGTATTCCGCCATGTAGATCGCCGCCAGCAACCCGACCGGCGCGGCGACGCACATGGCGATGAAGGAAATCAGCAACGTGCCGGCGAACAGCGGCACCGCGCCGAACAAGCCGGTGCTGCCGACCTGATCGGAACGCAACGCCGTCTGCGGGCTCCATTCGAGGCCGAACAGGAAATCGATCGGGGAAACCTTGCTGAAAAAGCGCACCGACTCGAACAGCAGGGAGAAAACGATACCGACCGTGGTCAGGATGGCGATGGTCGAACTTGCGATCAGGAAGAATTTGACGAACTTCTCGACGTTGTTGCGGGCCCGCAGTTCGGGGCTGATTCGCGAGCGCCCGAAGGTTATCCCGGCGATCGCAAGCGCCAGGACGACCGCCGCCAGGGCGATCGAACCGTGGTGCCTGAGGCTGTTGTAATATTCCGCCGCCGCCTTCAACGTGGGATCGGCCTTTTGGCTGGCGATCCCGCCGGCGGCGATGTTGCGGATATCGTTGACGATGAGCGTCAGCCGTTCCGGCGCCAGGTTCTGCATGGTTTCCGGCAGGCTCGTGACCAACAATTCTCTGACGATCTGCGGCTCGAACGACAACCACACGATGGCGATCAGCAACGCCGGCGCGCCGCACCAGATGGCGACGAAATACCCATAATAGCCGGGCAGGGAATGCAAGCTGCGGGTTTGCCCCGAAACGCTGGCCACGGCCCGCGACCGCCCCATGTAGTACCCGATCACCGTGAGGATCAGCAGCGTTATCAAGATGGCGGAAAATGACATGAGACCAACAGATCGAAATGATGAAAAGAAAAATTCAGCCGGCAATCATTCAAGGAACAAACGAAAAATTAAAGGGGATGCCCGGGACCGCGATGCGGCCGCCGGACACCCTCTTCGGGAGGTTACATCAAGTTTTTCTTCTGCCCATTCGCATCGGCACGGAACTTTTTCCGCTCCGCCTCAGGCATCGGGATCAGGCCTTTGTCGACCAGGTAGCCGTCCGGGCCCCAGGCCTTCTCGCTCGTGAACTCCTTGAGATAGCCCTCGATGCCGGGGATTTTCCCGACGTGGGCGTTCTTCACGTAGAAGTACAACGGACGGGACACGCCGTATTTGCCGCTCGAAACGTTTTCGAACGTCGGCGCCACGCCGCCCACCTTGCTGCCTTGCACCTTGTCGGCATTCTGGTCGAGGAAGCTGTAGCCGAACACGCCGAAAGCCTTCGAGTTGGCTTCGAGCTTCTTGACGATCAGCACGTCGTTTTCACCGGCTTCGATGAAGGCGCCGTCTTCGCGAATGCCGTGGCAAACGGCCTTGTACATCTTGCTCTTGGCTTTCTTCAGCGCCGCGATGCTCTTGAACTTCTTGCAACCGCCCTCCATGGCGAGTTCGACGAACGCGTCGCGCGTACCGGAGGTCGGCGGCGGGCCGAGGACTTCGATCTTGTAGTCCGGCAGGGACTTATCGACGTCGCTCCATTTCTTGTTCGGATTGTCGATCAGCTTGCCGTCGGGGCCGGGAACCTTTTTCGCCAAGGCCAGAAAGATCTGCTCCTTGGTGAGGTTGATCTGCTTAGCCGCCTTGGAATTCGCGATCACGATACCGTCGTAGCCGACCTTTACTTCAGTGATGTTGGTCACGCCGTTTTTCGCGCACTTCTTGATTTCCGAGGACTTGATCTTGCGCGAGGAATTCGTGATGTCGGGGTGTTCGACGCCGACGCCGGCGCAGAACAGCTTCAGGCCGCCCCCCGAACCGGTGCTCTCGATAACGGGAGTCTTGAACTTGGTGGTCTTGCCGAATTGCTCGGCGACCACGGTCGCGAACGGATAGACCGTCGACGAACCGACGATCCGGATTTGGTCGCGGGCTTCGGCCGCGCCCGTGAAGGCGACGGTGGTAACTGCCGTCAACGCCGCCACGGCAACGAAAGTTTTATGTAACATTGACCTCTCCTCAAACTATGTGATCTCACGGAAAAGCCTGAAATTCTCAGTTTTCAGGGCTTTCTGCCGGCGGTCTGACTCAATACCAGCGGGCGGACCATACGAGGCCACTACTGCTGATTTATGACGTTGTTGTTACGGTTTTATGACGACGGCCCCATTTTATGACGGGCCTGTGGACAGATTGAAAACATCAATGTTTTCAGGCCACTAAATAGAGCATCTGGCGATGCAGCCGGGGCATACCGGCCTCACGCCGAGACGGCGCCGTCCTGCTCCTGTTCACGGAATACCGGCAATATGACCGTGAACGTGCTTCCCGCGCCCTCGCGGCTTTCGATCGTGAGGGCGCCCCGGTGGCGGTTGATGATGTGCTTCACGATCGCAAGCCCGAGCCCGGTTCCGCCGAGGCTGCGCGAGCGGGCCTTATCGACCCGATAAAACCGCTCGGTCAGACGCGCGACCTGATCTTCCGGTATACCCTCGCCGAAATCCCGCACCGAAACCGAAATGCCCGGCCCGCCGGTCTGCGGCAGGCGTTCGACCGGCGCGACCCGCACCTGGATCGAGGAATCGCGCCCGCCGTACTTGATGGCGTTGTCGACGAGGTTCTGCACGACCTGCGTCAGCTGATCCCCGTCCCCCAAAACCGGCGACACCGTTCCGTCGGTCTGCACGTCGATGGTCAAGTTCCGTTCGGCCGCCCGAACCGACAGCAATTCGGTCACGCTTTTGACGACCCTGCCGATATCGACGCGGCCGCGCGGGCGCACGTGCTCGTTCATCTCCACGCCCGAAAGCGACAACAGATCCTCGATCAGACGGGTCATCCGGCCCGCCTCCTTGGCCATGATCTCGAGAAAATGCTGCTGCGCCTCCCGGTCTTCCTTGGCCGGCCCCTGCAGGGTCTCGATGAAACCGACGAGCGCGGACAACGGCGAGCGCAACTCATGGCTGACGTTGGCGACGAAATCGGCACGCATTTGTTCGGCGCGTTTTGCCGCCGTCGTTTCGTGTATCAACAAAACCACCCGCGCGCCGTATTCGCGATTCTCTTCCGACAGGCGGACCGCATGAAGGGAAAAGCTGCGGCGCAACGGCGCGGATAGATCGATCTCGGCCAGGT
>JAVJPD010000711.1:0-8947 GCA_040216475.1 Rhodospirillales bacterium | reverse complement strand
GAGGACATCAAGGCGATCAACGCCTTCATGCAGGAACATCCCAACCAGCTGATTCAAATTCCCGGCATCCGCGCGGCACTCGCCAAGACCCGGATCGAGCGGCTTACGCCCGAGGATTTTAAAACCTACGAAGGCGCCACGCCGGGCGCGGTCGAGCACACCCTCGAGCATAATATGAAATACCTGAAGGAGGGCGCGGCGCTGAACCGGCCCGATTTCCTGATCAACGTCATCCGCAGCCTCAACCTGTTCGTTTCCCGGAACACGGAGATGACGGTGCTGACCGTCGGCCCGCGCACGGAATCGGAAATTTTCGCCCTCGTCGCGGCCGGCTTCGTGCCCCACAACATCAAGGGCCTCGACCTGATCTCGTATTCCGACTTCGTCGACGTCGGCGACATGCACGACATGCCGTATCCGGATGATTCCTTCGACGTGATCATCCTCGGCTGGGTGCTCGGCTACAGCCAAGACATTCCGAAGGCGGTTTCTGAGATCGTGCGCGTCGGCAAATCCGGCGCCTTCGTCGCCATCGGCCATGAGCACAACCCGTTCCCGCGCGAGGTGTTCGACCAACAACGCGGCTTTTCCCTCGAGGGCACCGAGTTCGAGAACACCGAGGCCATGCTCGCCCCCTTCGGCGATCACATCGAGACGGTCTTATTTCGCCAGGACATCCACCCCTCGCTCAAGGACGTGATCTGCCATCTCATGGTCGTGTTCCAACTCAATTCCTGACCGAAAGCCCCCGATGAGCAAAAAGCCCGCGAAGGAATTCCAGTTCACGCCCGAGGACCTGATCCTCGTGCAGCGCTACATCGAAACCTATCCGAACCAAACGCTGCATATCCCCGGGTTGCGCGCGGCGCTGTCGGCGGCGCGTATCAGCCGGCTCCAGGACAAGGACATCAGAACCCTCGATCTGCCCGGCTCGAAGGACCTGATCGAGAACACGGTCGAGCACAACGTACAGGCGCTCAAGCAGGCAACCGCCTTGGCGCGGCCGGATATTCTGATCCGCCCGATCACCAGCACGAACTATTTCCGGGTCAATGCGCCCAACCTGAAAGTCCTGACCATCGGCCCGCGCACGGAATCGGAAATCTTCGCGCTCATGGCCGCCGGTTTCGCGCCGCAGAACATCACCGGGCTCGATCTGATCTCGTACTCGCCGTTCGTCGACCTCGGCGACATGCACGCCATGCCTTACGGGAACGACTCCTTCGACGTGATCGTTCTGGGCTGGGTGCTCGGCTACAGTCAGAACGTGCCGAAAGCGGTTTCGGAAATCCTGCGCGTCGCCAAACCCGGCGCCTATATCGCCATCGGCCACGAAAACGACCCGACTTCGCGCGATATCCTGGACGAGCAGCGGGGCTTCAGCCTGCGCGGCACGGACTTCTCGACGTCCGACGAACTCCTGGCGCTGTTCGACGGCCGCGTCGATACCGTCACCTTCCGCGAGGACGTCCATCCCACCATGACCGGTCAGGTTTGCCACGTGATGGTCGTGTTCCGGCTGAAAGAATCATGAGCGCGCCCACCGAGCCCTGCATCGAAAGGATCGAAACCGCTCGTCTCAAACTCGAGCCGTTCTCCGAGGCGTTTCTGACCGAGCGTTACGTCGGCTGGCTCAACGACAAGCGCGTCACCGCGCACAGCGAGCAACGGCATAAAACCCACACCCTGGGAAGCTGCCGAGCGTTCTTCGAGGGCATGCTGGCGGCGGGAAACTACTTCTGGGCGATCACCGTCAAGGACGATTCTGCTTTGGGGCACATCGGCAACATCACCGCCTACATCGACAGCCCCAATTATGTCGCCGATCTGACCATCCTGATCGGCGAGCCGGCCGCCTGGGGCCGGGGCTTCGGCGCGGAGGCCTGGATCGCGGTGTGCGACTGGCTGTTCGCGAACACCGCCATACGCAAGATCACCGCCGGCACCATGGCCACCAACACGGGCATGATCGCGATCATGAAAAAAGCCGGGATGATCGAAGAAGGCCGCAAGAAGCGGCAATTCGTGCAGGACGGCCGGGAGGTCGACGGCGTCTACGCCGCCCTCTTCAAGAAAGACTAGGCACCGGGGTCAGCCCGCGGAATCCATTAATTTGATGTAGCCCTTGTGCGAAAGGATGTGGAGCGATTCCGGCGTCACCACCCCCTTCATCAGTTGCACGAATCCCTTCACGCCGCTTTCCGGGATGACGTCGATCGCGATGTACTCTTCGTGGCCGCATTCGTTGAACAGCGGAAACAAGGTTTCCGCACCGATCGACAAACGGGTGTCGAGCACCAAATCGCACACATGGGTTTTGCTGTCTTCCAGCAAGGCGACGGTCGACATCGAGCCGACGGCGTCGGAAGGCAGGTTCAATTCCTCGCAAAGCTCGTTCAGAAACTGTTCCTGATAATCGACGTTGCCGCTCTCCCCGCGCACGGAATCGTCGACGCCGCCCGAGGCGGCCAGCTCCCACTTGCCGGGATGGGCGGTGAGGTTTTCGTTTCTGAGGCCGAAGATCAATCCTTGCTTGATAGAAACGATGCCGCACACTGCCAGCGGCCTTAAACTCAGATCGCTGAACAAACCGGGCTCGCGGTGCTGTGCCAGGGCATACGCGTAATCGACATAAAATCCCGAAAGTTCGCTTTTGCCGATTTCCGTCAGATTGAACACCCGACCGTTATAAAGCGCCTCGCCCCGCTTCCGCTTTTCGTCCCGCCAGATCGCATCGACACGTTCCCGGACGGCGGGCGATACCGTCAGGGCGCCGCCCTTGTCGGTGACAGTCACGTTCGGCGACATATCGATAATGCTAAACATGCAGGACCGTTTTCATCAGTTCGTCGAAGGAGTGTACAAATCCTTTGACGGCAGGCCAATCGTTCTTGTCGTCCGGTGCCGGGCCGATGACAATCGTATGAAGCCCGGCGGCCACGGCCGACGCGGCGCCTTTCGGGGCATCCTCGATCGCGATAATATCGGCAACGCGGCAACCGCTTTTTCGGATCGCAACCTCATACGGCTCCGGGTCCGGCTTGCCCCGGCGCACCGAGTCCGCACCGACGACAAATGTTACGTAAGCATTCAAGCGCCAATGGTCCAGCCACCGGCCTACGTCGGCTTCGTCCCCCGACGTGACGACGCCGACGATCCACCCCGCGCGGTGCACCCGTTCCAATAAATCCCGAACGCCGGGCATCGGTTCGGCCCGGGTATAAAAATCGCGGATCAGCACATGATAGGATCGCACGAGATCCGCGACGGACGGTCCCAAGGCATATTTCCTTTTGAGGATATCGGCAATTTCCGGCAACGGCGGCCCCATCAGGCTCGTAAATTCGTCGTCCGAACCTTCGTGACCGTATTGTTTCAGGAAGCGGCGATAAGCGGCGCGCATCAACGGCACGCTGTCGGCCAGCGTGCCGTCGAAATCGAGAAACAGCGCGCGGGCGTCAGTCAACCCAGTCCCCGTGCTTGAGGCCTTCACCCAAGGAAATATCGCGGGCGGCGCGTTTGCCCTCGACCGCGCCGAGAAACTTGGGATGAACGCCGAGGGTCTGCCCGCCCGGCCTGAGAATCGCGAAGGCGTCGTTTTCCCGCAACACCTCGCCCTTCTCGATCGCGCGGATCGCCTGCAGGCCGCGCCGGGCATAACTGGCGAGCTCGGCCTCTTCGGGCAACACGGTCTTGACGCCGCTGCCCAGGGCTTCCTCGGCTCGGCGAACGGCCGTCACCATTTGCACGAGCTCGGGCGGCGTCAGGGCGAAAGCGTGGTCGGGCCCCGGCAGATCGTTGTCCATGGTGAAATGCTTCTCGATCACCCGCGCGCCTTCCGCGACCGCGGTCACCGGCCCGGCCAGGGGATCGCGGCTGTGATCGGACAGCCCGGCCGCCACGCCGAAGCGTTTCTTGAGCCACGGAATAACGGAAACGTTCAGGGCGCTCACCGGCGCGGGGTAACGGGCCGTGCATTGCATCAGACACAGGTTTTGGCCGCCGGCGGCGATAAACGTGTCGACCGCCCAGGCGATGTCCTCTTCGGCGCTGGCGCCCGTCGACATCAACGTCGGTTTGCCCGACGTCGCCGCCAGGGTAATCAAATGCACGTGGCTGATCTCGTAGGACGCCACCTTGTGAATGCCGACGTAGGGATCGACCGCGGCGAAATCCTCGGGCGAAAACGGCGTGCTCATGAATTCGATGTTGCCCTTCCGGCAATAATCCGCCAGCTCGCCGATCATTTCATAGGGCATCGCGAGATGGGCGAAGATATCGCTGATATCGTCCTCGATCCCGGCTTCGGACAGGTAATCGCTGCCGCCCGCGTTGGCGACGTAGACCGTTTCCGGACGGTACACTTGGAATTTGACCGCGTCGGCACCGGCCTCGATGGCGGTATCGATCAACCGGCGCGCCATCTCCCGGTCCTTTTCGGGCGTGCCGATGCGCCAATTGGAACCGGCTTCGGCGATTACGAACACGCGCCCGCGACGCCAATACGCCGGCGTCAGCTCGAAGGCGAAGCGGATGATCGGCGCGTCCTCGCCGGTGTCCTCGATATGCTTGAGCGTTTCATCCAGCCGCTTGAAGCCGGCGGCGGCGAAAACCTTGAGGGAGGCTTGATTTTCCCGGCGCACCTCGGCGATCACGCTGTCCACGCCGCGCCCGCGCAGATATCCGAGCGCGGCCCCGAGCGCCTTCACCCCGATGCCGCGGCCGCGTGCTTCGGGCGCGAGGTTGATCGACAGATCGACCACCCGCCCGCGCAGGCCCAGGGGATGGTCCGCCGGCTCGAATTTCAGAACGCCGACGCGCTTCTCCCGGTCGAGAACGAAAATCGGCGGCAGATCGGGATTTCGGTAGTAGTCCTCGGCCAATTCCCGGCTGAAGGACCCCCAGACCTTGGGCGCCCGGTGATAGGACGCCGCCAGGGTCTCGGGATCGTTGCGCCACGCCATGATCAGGCGGCCGTTTTCCTCGGTCGCGCTGCAAATCTCGACGCCTAGTTCCGTTACGCTCATCAGGTTTCGCCTATCGTCTACGAGCCTGGCATTTCCGGGCCGTGATGGGCCACCCGGCATATTCTACCGACCGGCACCCGCCGATTTTGCCGCCCGGGCATGAAAATTCCCTAAACACGATCCCACGCTAAAGTTTTTTTTCCTTATTTTCAATGCTTTAACAGAACTCCGCCGATTTGGCCCGCCTTTTGCAGAAATCGGTCCAGCCAAAGTTGTGCTCAACCGAATGATAAAGGCAATAAAGGCAAAACTTCATGAACGACATTCTGCCTCTCATTTTGAAAAATGCCGGCGAAACGCCGGTTCAGGGGAAACAGAATAAATCCTCGGCCCTCGACCTAAGTGCGCTGTCGGCGACCTTTGCCGACCTGCTGCAACGGGCGGGCCACACCCTCGAATCCGGCCTGAGCGTCGTCGCCGACTATGCGGCCCAACCGAGCACGCCGGAACGCCGGGAACCGGCGGATGAACCCAAGGAATCGGCCCCCGAAACCGATACCGGCGCACGCGAACGCCGGGACGACCGCGCCGACGGCGCCGATTCCCGCCGCGACGTCCCGCGCGACGACCACCAAGACGGCCATGGCCGCGAGCGCAGCGAGGCTCGTCCGAGCGACGGCGCGGACAACCAGCCGGCGCGCGAGACGGACCCGAACGCCACCGCCCGCACGGACGACCGTCCGCAGGACCAGAACCCATCGGCCAATGCCGCCGATGGCGGCGACAATGCCGCCGCCGCCGATCAACAGCAGAACACCGGCGGCGAGGCCGGCGTGAACCGGAACCAAGGCGAGACACAAAACGCCGCCGAGGGAACCGGCAACGCGCAAACGCAAGCCGCCGGCAGCGACGGCACCGCCGCCGCCAATCCGGGGCTAGAGAACGCCGCGGCCATCCTGGGTCAATTGATCGCGCTCGCCGAAGCGAGCTTGGCGAAGGGCCAGGCCCAAGATACCGGCCAAGCCGCCAACAGCGAAACCACGGCTGCCGGCAACGCCCTGCAAGGCCTGGCCAAGGCCATCGCCGCGCTCGGCAATCACGGCGCGCAGCAGCAGAACGCCCAAAACGGCAACCAGACTCTCGCGCCTGAACTGCAGGCCATCGCCAAAGCCATCGTCGAGGCCCGCGCCCAGGGCAAGCCGGTAACGGAAGTCGTTGCAACAACCAATACCCAGACGACGACTCAGCAACAGGCTCAAGCCCTCGCCCAAGCGATCGGCGAAGGCAACAAGGCGCAGATCAACGTCAAGGTGACGAACGAAGCCGCCACCTTGGTCTCGCAACCGACGTCGAACCTGAGCGCCACCGCCGCGACGGCGAACGACGGCCAGACCCCGACCCTGCACGCGCTGCAAGCCGCGCAGAACCCGGCGGCGGCGGCCCAAACGCCGGGCGCGCAGCAGGCCGCGGCCAACAATGCCGCACAGGCGCAAACGCAGCAAACCACCCCGCAATCCACGCAGACCCAGACCGTCAACAATACCCTGGCGAGCGACGCCAAGACTCTGGGGCCGGTGCCGGCGAATACCGCTGGCCACGGCGCGACCCCGGGCGGCGGCGAAGGCTCGACCTCCGGCGGTTCGCACGCCGGCACCCAGGACAGCCAACAGACCCAGCACACCAACCAAACCCAGGCCGCGAGCACTACCAAGTTCAACGTGCCGCGCCAAGCCGTCATGGATCAGATCACGGTCAACATCTCCCGCGCCGTTCAGGCGGGCCTGGATAGGATCAACATTCAATTGCGGCCCGAATCCCTCGGCCGGGTCGACGTCCATCTCGAAATGGCCAAGGACGGCAAGGTTTCGGCGGTCATTCATGCCGACAACAAAGACACCCTCGACATGCTTCAGCGCGACGGCAAGGAGCTGGTGAAGGCGCTTCAGGATGCCGGGCTCAATCTCGACGACGGCGACATCAGCTACAACCTGCGCGGCCAGAACGCGCAAGAAGGCGGCGAGGACGGCCCCGCGAACGGCGGCCGTGCCGATAACGTAGACGGTGACACCGAAGCGGACGATCCGGCGGCCAACGATGATTTCCAGGAGGTGGACATCATCGAGGAAGGCCGCGTGAACGTCCGCGTGTAACGCAAAGCATAAACGGTAAGGAACACGGATCATGATACTCGGCGGCGTTTCAGGCTCCACATCGGCCGATCCGAACACCCAGGCAGGGCAAGCTCAGCAAAAGCTGAACGAGGATCTGAACCAGTTTCTCACGCTGCTGATCACCCAGCTCGAGAACCAGGATCCGCTCGACCCGATGGACAGCGGCGAGTTCACCACGCAGTTGGTGCAGTTCGCCAGCGTCGAGCAGCAGATTCAGCAGAACGCGAACCTCGAGCAGTTAATCTCGCTGCAAAGCGCGAACCTCGTCACCGACATGACGAACCTTCTCGACACCACCATCGAGGCCACCGGCCAGAATTTCCCGCTCGAGGGCGGACAGGCCGAATTCACCTATGCCCTCGCGAACAACGCCAGGGAAACCACGGTCTCGATCCGCAATTCGGCGGGGCTTACCGTATTCACGACGCCGGGCGAGATCAGCGCCGGCAAGCACAACTTCGTGTGGGACGGCAAGGACAGTCTCGGCAACACGCTGCCCGACGGCCAATACACGGCCATCGTCAACGCCAAGAACATCGACGGCAATCTCATGGATGTCAGCCATACGGTCTTCGGACGCGTCACCGGCGCGGGCGTCGAGAACAGCGTTCTCACCCTGTTCCTGGGCACCACGCCGGTCAGCATGGATTCGCTCCTGTCCATCAAGGAAAACCCCAAGGCCCCGGGAACGGGCTCGGGTTCGTAATCAATCGTTTAGGAAGACAGCAAGGTACGAGGCGTTTCAGCCGGAAGGTCGGAGGAAAAGAAAATGAGCTTATTCGGTGCATTATCATCTGGTGTTTCAGGGCTTATCTCCCAGAGCAGCGCCATGGGTGCGATCTCCGATAACATCACCAACGTCAACACGGTCGGCTACAAGAACGTCCGGGTCGACTTCCAGACGCTGGTGACGAAACAGACGTCGACGACGCTGTTCTCGCCGGGCGGCGTGCAATCCCGCCCGCGCCAGGACACCAGCGTGCAGGGCCTGCTGGCGTCGACGACCTCGCAAACCGACCTCTCGATCTCCGGTGCGGGCTTCTTCGTCGTCAACGAAGCCAACCGCCCCGGCCTGAACGATCAGTTCCTGTTCACCCGCGCCGGCGGCTTCTTCCAGGACAACGAGGGCTTCCTGCGCAACACCGCCGGATTCTACCTGCAGGCCTGGCCGACCGATCAGGACGGCAACGTGGTTCCGAACAACCAGAACCTGAACATCTCGAACCAAAACATCATTTCGAGCGACTTCCTCGCCACGGTCAACCTGAGCCGCGTCGGCGGCACCGCCTCGGCGACCACGAACATCGCCCTCGGCGCCAACCTGCCCGCCAACGGCGACGCCGGCGACGAACACCGCATGGACGTGCAGTTCTTCGACTCGCTCGGCAACGGCAACAACGTGAGCTTCGTGTTCGATAAATTCGACGTCGAGAACCAGTGGGGCATGACGATGGACCCCGCGCAGGGCACCTCGGTGCTGAACATCTACGACAATTCCCTGCCGAACCCGAAAATCTACGAAAGCTCCGGGCAGCTCGAATTCAACGTGACCAACGACGCGGGCAGCGGCCTGCGCCGTCCGGCCGACGGCGCCACCGTGGTGATCGACGGCATCACCTACGAATTCGACACCGATACGTTCGCAAGCGTTACAGCTGCCGCCGGCACCTTCTCGTTCACCACCAATACGATTACCGGCGCTGCCGGATCGTTCACCGGCCTTTCGATCGGCGATTCGGTCACGATCACCGGCGCCGCGGCCGGTGGCAACAACGTCACGGCGACCATCACGGGCATCGGCGCCGGCGA
>JAVJPD010000710.1:0-1770 GCA_040216475.1 Rhodospirillales bacterium | reverse complement strand
CTGAGCGCGGTCAGCGAGTAACACGAAATCATCATCGTCTTGGCGAAATTCTCGGGCGTGGTGTCGATATAACGGCCCTTGAGCTGCTCCTTGTCGGAATAGGCGACGGCGTGCAGAAGAAAATCGAGCTTGCCCCATTTCTCGCCGATGGTCTTGAAAACGCGGTCGACCCCGGCGAGGTCGGTCACGTCGCAGGGCAGGACGATATCGGCGCCGATCGATCGCGCCAGCGGCTCGACCCGTTTTTGCAGCGCCTCGCCCTGGTAGGTAAAGGCGAGCTCGGCACCGTGCGCGTGGACGGCCTGCGAAATACCCCAAGCAATGGAGCGGTCGTTGGCCACGCCGACGACAAGTCCCTTTTTCCCGGCCATGAGTGGAGCCGCTTCGGTCATCCTTTCCTCGCTAATTTTTAGATCGATATCGGTGATCAGGGTTGAGAAGTGGGGGCATCCTACACGAAACGCCGGTAAGTCAAAACCCATGTAACCCCCGTTCAACCGCCTTGAAAAAGGGCCGATCCCGCATGGGGCGGCGCAAAGTGGTTTTGCCGTCCGCCCCGGGGAGGGGTATGATTCGGCCCGGTTACGGACGATGCCGACAGGAGAGAACGATGGTGGAACAGCGCCAGGGTCAGGAAAACGCGGACATCCCGATCCTATCGGCGTGGGCCGGCCGGCTCGATCTGTATCGCCGCTTCGCTGCGTTCCTGTGGCATCGATTCGTCGAGAACGATTGCATGCGCCTGGCGGCGTCGCTGAGCTATACCTCCTTGTTGGCCATCGTGCCGTTGACGGCCATCGCGTTTTCCATGCTGGCGGCCTTTCCCGTGTTCGAGGGCGTGCGCGAGCATTTCCAATCGGTTCTGTTCAGTAATTTTCTGCCGCAATCGGCGCAGGCAATGCGGGAATATTTCGATCAGTTCGTGCGCAACACGGCACAACTGACGGCCGTCGGCATCGTCGGTTTGGCCGTCATCGCGGTGTTGTTGCTCGGCACTATCGAATCCGCGATGAACGCAATTTTTCGCGTGATCCGTCCGCGGGCACTGTTGCCGCGCCTGCTCGTCTTTTGGGCGCTGTTGACGCTGGGCCCCTTGATGCTCGGTGCGAGTTTTTCCCTGTCGACGTATTTCTTCGCCTTGACGAAATCGTTCGGCGTCGAGGCCTTCGCCGGATTTTTCGGATCGTTGACGAAACTGGCGCCGACGGCGATCATGATCGTGGTCTTTTCGCTGTTTTATCTGATCATCCCGAACCGCCCGATCCGGTTTTCCAACGCTGTCATCGGCGGTGTCGTCGCGGGCGTGATGTTCGCCGTTCTGCGCGAAGTCTTTACCCTTTATGTGTCGAGCCTGCCGGTCTATCAGACGATTTACGGCGCGGCGTCCATCGTGCCGATTTTCCTGATCTGGACCTATCTCAGTTGGAGCGCCGTCTTGATGGGGGCGGTCCTGACGGCATCGCTCGAGGAATGGCGCAGTGCGCAAGGGATGAACGCGAGCATCGAACGCTTGCGCGCCGGCCAGCGGCTCGTTCTCGCGGTCAACCTGTTGCAGGTGTTGTTCGAGGCGGGCCGGACGGGCCGGGGCGTTTCGACCAAGACGTTCGCAAAGCGCTCGAAGTACGGGACGGAGGCCGTCGAGCGCATGCTGTTCGAGCTGCACAAAAAACGATATCTCGAGAACACAACGACCGATACCTGGGTCCTGGCGCGCCGGTTGGACGACGTCACGCTGTACGATCTGATGCGCTCCTTGGAAATCGGCTTCAG
>JAVJPD010000709.1:0-2717 GCA_040216475.1 Rhodospirillales bacterium | reverse complement strand
TATCGCTCGTCGCCGTACTCGGCATTCCGCTCGACCGGCTTGCCGCCAGCCAAGCGCCGTTGACTCTCTTTTACGAACATAAAACCGGCGGAGACGGCCGCATCGTCACGCTGATCAGCATCTTCGCGCTGCTGAACGGAGCGCTGATTCAAATCATCCTCGCCGCACGGGTACTATACGGCATGAGTCGGCAAGGGTGGCTTCCGCGCAAATTTTCGCGCGTCAACATACGCACGCAAACGCCGGACGCGGCGACCGCGATCGCGACGGCCGCCGTCCTGATTCTGGCGCTCGGCTTCGCCATCGAGGACCTTGCGCAAACCACGACGTTCATCATGATGCTCGTCTCCTGTTTGGTGAACGCTTCGCTCTGGCGGATCAAACGGCGCGATCCGGCACCGCCGCCCGGCGGTATGACGGTCCCGGTCTGGGTTCCCGCCACGGGATTGATCGTCACCGCCGTTTTTGCCGTGCTGGTGCTGTGGGACCTCATCGGCCGGTTGTTGTAGATTCCCGAAAAACCTCCGGAAAACGGCTGCCTTTCGGTGTTAAGGATCGGTGAAGGTTTATTGCCCACACTGGCGGGCGTGGGACCGGCGGCCCCAAAGGCCCGAAGAGAAGACCCGAAGACCTGAAGGCACGCCGGCGATGTGGGTTTTTCAAAACATCAAGCACGACGCATGAACCGTCAGCAGCGGCGCGCCGCGAAAAAGCAACCCAACGGCACGGCCACGAACGCCGATGCGTCGTTCGCACGCGGGCTCGAGCATCACCAAGCGGGCCAGCTAGATCAGGCGGCGGCCGTTTACCGGGATCTTCTGAAGCGCCATCCGGATCACGCCGAGGGCTGGTATCATCTCGGCGGCATCGCGTATCAAAAGAACGATTGGCCGGGCGCCGTCGAGGCGCTGCAAAAGGCGCTCTCCCTGAAACCCGATTACGTCGAAGCCCTCAACGTACTCGGCGTCTCCTACAAGAATCTCGACCGGCCGGACGAGGCGCTCGCCTGCCTGCAAAAGGCCGTCGCCCTGCGGCCGGACCTGGCCGACGCGCAATGCAACCTCGGCAACGTTTATCTGAAACTCGATTGCCTCGAGGACGCGGAACGGCATTATCGCGAAGCCGTCGAGCTGCATCCCGGGTTCGTTCTCGCGCACAGCAACCTCGGCGCCGCGCTGCTCAGGCAACGCCGTTGGGACGAAGCCGTCGCCTGCCTGAAGAAAGCCGTCGCCCTGGCGCCCAATTATGCCGAAGCCCACAATAATCTCGGCGCCGCCTACAAGGAAACGGAACGAAACGATCTCGCCGTCGCGCATTACCGCAAGGCCCTCGCTCTCAGCCCCGATTTCGCCGATGCCCACAACAATCTCGCGAACGTCCTGGCCGCGACCGATCAAACCGATACCGCTATCGAGCATTACCGCCGGGCCCTGGCGCTCGGCCTGAACAACGCGGAAACCCTCGCCAATCTCGGCGCCGCGCTGCAGGACCGGGAACGCTTCGAGGATGCCGTGCAGTGCTACCGCCGCGCGATCGATCTCGATCCGGGCTATGCCGTCGCCTACAACAACATGGGCAACGCGCTCAACCTGCAAGGCCAGCCCGACGAGGCGATCGCCTTTTACCGCAAGGCCGTCGCCATCGATCCGCGTTTCGCCGATGCCCACAACAACATCGGCATCGTGATGTCCGAACAGGGCCGCATGAAGGAAGCCGTCGAAAGCTATCGAAGCGTCATTGCCGTCGATCCCGACTTCACCAAGGCGTATCGATACATCGGCATCATTCATAAATACGTCGAGAACGACGCCCTCGCCGCCGCCCTGCTCGCGAAGGCGCACGACCTCGGCTCCCTGAGTACGGAACGGCAGATTCACCTGCGCTACGCGCTCGGCAAGTATTTTCAGGATATCGGCGCCTACGACGACGCCTTCGGACACTTCGCGGCGGGCGCCGCGCTCAAACGCAAGACCATCGCCTACGATCCGGCCGCCATCGAGGCCACGCTGCAAGCCGTCGAACGGTTCTTCCGGCCCGGCGAGTGGTCCCGCAAGCCGGGCTACGGCGCCAGCTCCGGCGCGCCCGTCTTCATTATCGGCATGCCGCGCTCGGGCACGACCCTCGTCGAGCAAATCCTCGCCGCCCACCCGCAGGTCCACGCCGCCGGCGAACTGAAGGATTTCGACAAGGCCTTCAACGGTTTCAGGGTCAACAAGAACGTCTTCGACGGAACCTCCGCCGAAGCCGCCGATCTGGCCGCGCGCGGGCAACGCTACGCCGACGGCCTGATGAAACGCGATCCCCTGGCCCGGCGCGTGACCGATAAGATGCCGTTCAATTTCACGAACGTCGGATTGATCCATTTGGCGATGCCGAACGCGACCATCCTTCATTGCCGCCGCGATCCGGTGGACACCAGCCTGTCGTGTTTCATGACGTATTTCGCCGATCCCATCGATTGGTCTTACGATCTTGAGGAAACCGGCCGGTTCTACGCGGCCTACGCGAAAATGATGGAACACTGGCACGCCGTTCTGCCGGGGCGCATCCTCGACGTGCAATACGAGGACGTCGTCGCCGACCTGGAAACCCAGGCACGGCGCATCGTCGAGCACTGCGGCCTGGCGTGGGACGACTCCTGTCTCGATTTCCAAAACGCCAAGCGGTCGGTACGCACGGCCAGCGCAAGCCAGGTCCGCAAGCCGATTTACAGCAGC
>JAVJPD010000708.1:0-1203 GCA_040216475.1 Rhodospirillales bacterium | reverse complement strand
GTTGGCCGGATGCGGCATCGACAACGCCATCGTCGAGATCGACGGGCCGGTGGTTCCGGTGATGGACGGCAGTTCCGCGCCGTTCGTTATCCTGATCGAATGCGCGGGGACTCTCGAGCAGGATCGTCCGCGCCGCGCCATCCGCATCGAAAAAGCGATCCGTGTCGAGGGTGACGATTGGGTCGCGAGCCTGCGCCCCGGCGACGGGTTCTCGGTCGCTTTCGAAATCGATTTCGACAGCCCGGTCGTGTCCCGCCAAAGCTTCGCCATCGGGCTCATCAACGGCACCTTCAAGCGCGAATTGGCCCGCGCCCGCACATTCGGCTTCCTTCATGAAGTCGAGGCGCTTTGGGAGCGGGGCCTGGCCAAGGGCGGCTCGCTCGAAAACGCCGTGGTGGTCAGCGACGACAAGATCCTGAACGAGGACGGCCTGCGCTTCGACGACGAATTCGTCCGCCACAAGATGCTCGATGCCGTCGGCGATCTGTATCTGGCCGGTGCCCCCCTGATCGGCCATTTCCACGGCATCTGCTCGGGTCATACCGCGAACAACAGCCTGCTCCGGGCCGTATTCGCCGATCCCGCCAATTGGAGCTACGTCGATTTGCGGGCCGATCTGAGCACGGCGTCGGTCGGCGATCATGGCCTGCCCGAAGTCACCGAGGCCCTCCAGGCCGCCTCCGCCTGATTCGTTCCCCTCCCCGCCTTCCCGACCGCTTTACATCTTGTCCTCGGCCCCTATATCGGGCTAAAGCCGCACGTGTGCTGGGGGGTGGGCCTCCGTGACGCGGCCATGGTATAATATGCGCCGCTTGAGTCGATAATCAGCCGATAACTGGATGCAATCCCGATCGAACGCGATGAACCGTTTTTCCCGCCTGTCCGTTCATGTGTCCGCCCGCGCTTTTCGCCGCCGTGCGGCCGCCGTCCTTTTCCTGGCGGCGGGCCTGGGGCTGTCCGCCTGTAGCGGCGACGACGAGGCCAAGAAATACGTCGAGCGGCCGGTCTCCCAGATTTACGAAACGGCCCTGAAGGCGATGGACCGCGCCGACTTCGCCTTCGCCGCCCAGGAGTTCGACGAGGTCGAGCGCCAGCATCCGTATTCGGTTTGGGCGACGCGGGCCAAGATCATGGCCGCCTACGCGCACTATCTGTACAACCAGTACGACAGCGCCATCATCGCGCTGGATCGGTTCATTCAAC
>JAVJPD010000707.1:0-8933 GCA_040216475.1 Rhodospirillales bacterium | reverse complement strand
GGAGAAATCAGGCTCAACGACGCCGCAGTGAGCGTGCAGGAACACGCTACTTTGGACGAACTCGGACGTGCGGCGGTGCTATGTAATGACGCATCTCTGCATGAGCGTGAAGGTGTATGGACGGTTGAGGGAGATCCGATGGAAGGTGCCTTGCTAGCCCTATCCAGCAAGGTCGGTATCGATGCCCGCAAGGAACTCGCCTCATGGACGAGAACCGATGTCATTCCGTTTGACGCCAAACACCGCTTCATGGCCACACTGCATCACGACCATGAAAACCACGCCTTCGTGTCAGTGAAGGGCGCGCCGGAACAGATATTTGCGATGTGCGACGAACAGCGCACGGCCTCCAACAGCACCAGGGCCCTTGACGAACAATACTGGCATGAAAAGGTCGAGGAGATCGCGGTACAGGGCCAACGCGTGCTGGCGTTTGCCATCAAACCGGTCGCTTCCGAGCACACGGTTTTAGAATTCGCCGATGTGGAGAATGGGCTTGTACTGATTGGCCTTGTCGGGCTGATAGATCCGCCGCGTCCCGAAACTGCCGATGCCATTGCGGAATGTCATGGCGCAGGCATACGCGTTAAAATGATCACCGGCGACCACAGGGGCACGGCGGCAGCCATCGGAAAACAGATCGGGCTCCAAAATCCTGACAAGGTCCTGACCGGCGCCGATCTCGACGGGATGGACGCCGACGCTTTGGCGACCGCTGTTCTTGATACGGACATATTTGCCCGCACCAGTCCCGAGCACAAGCTGCGCCTTGTCATGGCCCTGCAATCCCACGGCATGACCGTTGCGATGACTGGGGACGGCGTCAACGACGCGCCTGCGCTTAAACGCGCCGATGCCGGGATCGCTATGGGTCTTAAAGGCAGTGAGGCAGCGAAAGAAGCCGCCGAATTCGTCCTGGCTGATGACAACTTCGCCTCGATAGCGGCTGCTGTCAGAGAAGGGCGCACCGTCTACGACAATATTAAGAAGGTTATAAGCTGGACGCTGCCGACCAATGCAGGTGAAGCCATGACCATCGTCGTGGCATTGCTGTTGGGGATGACGCTGCCGATTACACCTATTCAGATTCTCTGGATCAACCTAATCACGGCGATCACGCTCGGCATCGCACTGGCATTCGAACCGACCGAGGCCGATACCATGCGCCGCCCGCCGCGTCCCAGGAACGAACCATTGCTGACCGGCACACTGGGGTGGCACATCATTTTGGTCTCGGTCCTGTTTCTTGGCGGGGTGTTCGGTATGTACGCCTATGCCATTGATCGGGGTTATTCAATCGAACTCGCGCGCACCATCGCGCTAAACACGCTGGTGGCGATGGAAATATTCCACTTGTTCTTTATCCGGAATATCTACGGTACTTCGTTGACATGGAAAGCTGTCCGAGGCACGAAGGTGGTCTGGGCGACGGTCATCGCCGTCACCGTAGCGCAGTTCGCCATTACTTATCTGCCGCCTCTACAAGCACTCTTTTCTACTGTCGCCGTGCCATTTTGGGACGGAGTGCTTACTGTCAGTGTCGGTGCGGCGTTTTTTGTAATTATAGAAACAGAGAAGCAATTACGCCTTCATTTGCGTCAAATACGTGCAGCATAAAGGATAATGCGTCGTTAAGAGAGGCGGAGCGAAATGAACGATCTAGAGTGGTTTTTTCTCACGCTGGCCCTAACATGGGTTTTATTGGTTGCGGCCAACTATATCCGGCGGAGCTCGACCCTTCTGTCTTATTTGTTTCTGCCAGGTTCGATCATTGCGGGCCTCGCTGCCCTTTGCGCCGGTCCCGATGTGCTTGGGGCAACGACAAGAGCGGCGATCGGCCCCGACGGCCCTCTCTCTCAGGGGATCATCTCTGCTCAAATTAGGGCTGTCTGGTACACTTTGCCCGGGATTCTCATCAACGTTGTTTTTGCCTCGTTGTTTTTGGGCAGGATAATACCTGGTTTTCGTGCCATCTGGCGCCGCGCAGCCCCTATCGTAACCTATGGGCAAACCATCGCTTGGGGGCAGTATGTCATTGGTCTTTTACTCGCAATCTTCATCTTGGGTCCGTTCTTTAACATGAGCCCCATGGCTGCCGCTCTGATCGAGATTGGATTCGAGGGTGGACACGGCACGGCAGCAGGGTTGACCCCGATCTTTGAAGAAATGGGCTTTAGTGAAGGGGCCGATCTGGCGTTGGGACTCGCAACAATTGGCCTCGTTTCCGCTATCATAACCGGTACAATTCTTATCAATTGGGCGGCACGGACAAATCGGCTCCACGCCTGGACAGCGCCGCTTGATCCCGAAGCGGTTCCCGAGGATATGGCGGCGCTGTTGGAAAACCGTTCTGGCGACGGCCGTCACTCAGAAGAGGACCACCCCATCGACCCTCTTTCATTCCACCTCGGTTTGATCGGGATCGCTATCTTTATTGGCTGGATTATTCTGCAAATACTGATTGTTGTGGAAAGCGTCACGTGGGGTCACCGCTGGGGGGTGAAAGTGATGGAACATGTACCGTTATTCCCCCTCGCCATGATCGGCGGAGTATTAGTGCAGATCGTAGTTTCCCGGCGATGGGGTCTTCATGTCATCGACCGTAATCTCATAAATCGGATCGCCGGTACAGCGCTTGATGTCATCATTGTGGCTGCTCTTGCGACCCTGTCCCTTACAGTGATCCGAGACAATCTATTGCCCTTCTTACTTCTTGCGGTTACAGGCATCTCTTGGAATATCCTGGGCTTCTTGTTCCTCGCTCCCCGCCTTATTCCTAAGTATTGGTTCGAGAACGGTATCCCCAATTTCGGTCAATCCATGGGAATGACCGTGACTGGGATATTGCTTTTCCGTATGACGGATCCCGGCAATCGTTCCGGGGGACTCGAAAATTTTGGCTACAAACAATTGTTATTTGAGCCGATTGTTGGCGGCGGCCTATTCACGGCGAGTGCCCTGCCTCTCATCGCTCAGTTTGGCGCACCTACTATGCTTGTGATAACCGGGATCCTGATGTTTGGTTGGATGGCCTTCGGGCTTTTTGTGATCGCCCCTGCCGCACGGCGAGCCGAAACACCGTAACAATATTGAAGGCTTAAATACTCAATTTCAAAATAAAATGCCTAAGGCAATAAGCGTTTTTGATTGGCTTTCGGAGAGATGAACAACTAGTTCCTTGTGTGGTGTTGCAATTCCCTTTGGGAAAGACCCGTTCGGTATTTCGTCATTCGGAATTAGGTCATTCGGGATTTGGCCAATTGCTGTCAATCGCCCTTAACATATCTACTTTAGATTGCTTGACAGAAATCTCCCGGTTTTGGTCGGTGCCTTAAGTCATCAAAAGTAGGAAAAGGATTAATATGAGTGTAAACATTGTTCAGACAGAATCCCTGCCGTTGTTTATCGATGGCAAGGAATGGCGGATAAACGCCCATGACCTGTCAAGATCACACACCCTGGCGGAATTCATCCACACTCACTTAGGGCGGTCGGCGCGGCAGGCCTGCGGAGAAGGCGGGTGTGGGGCCTGTTCGGTCATCGTTACCCGTCCGTATGTTGATCCCGATAACGAGAAATCCGTTCGACTTGAAACCTTTTCGGTTGCTTCATGTGTGACGCCGCTCGGCGATCTCGCCTTTGCCGCGGTGAGCACGCCGCAGGGCCGGTCAAACCTGTCACCTTCCGGTTTCACACCGGCACAAGAGGCCTTGCAAGTGACCAACGCAGCACAATGTGGATTCTGCACCGGCGGTATCGTCAGCGTTTTGGACAGCGCTTGCGCCGGGCGGGGGCTGTCCTGCAATGATGTCGAAACCCTCCTCGACGGTAACCTGTGCCGTTGCACAGGCTACCGTTCTATTTCGGAGGCGGCCCAGATGCTGTGTGACGATTATCCGGGCGAACATCAGGAACAGGCCCGTGAAATTCGTGAGCGTGCGCTTGCTTATCGCGCCCGGATGGAGGACCCGGAAAACTTCCCGCCGTCTTTGCGTGCCGCCTATGAACAGTTGTTTTGCTCGAATGATGTCGACGGTGTCGCGCTTGTCGAGCGCGTCCTTGACAACAATGCCGGTGTCGGCAATCGAAAAGACGAAGAAACCGTTGGCGGAGCGGCCGCCATTCTGTCCGGGCAGGACGAGTGCATTCTTTTCTCTCATGTCCGTCCGGCGTCCTTGCAGGCATTGGTGGCGGTATATGGCGAGGCCCCGGAAAGCACGCACGTGTTGGCTGCCGGCGGGGCCTCGCGTTGGGAGAATGACCGCGTGTTGTCGGCGGGTTTTACGGACGTTGCCTACGAAGAAAACCGGTTCCATCGTATTTTGCATCATACCGTATCGGTGCGGGATGTACCGGAATTGCGCGGTTGGCAGGTGCGCGATGATGGAGCCTTGGTCATGGGGGCGGCCACGCCGATTGGCGCCTTGCGGCACATTTTTATCGCGCTCGAAAAGAATCCCTCGTCATTTGCTCAACACCATGCATCTCTGAAGGTCTTGGTGACCCAGGCTCGGTATTTTGCCAATGAGAATGTCAGGCATACCGGAACGATCGGCGGTGGGTTGGTGTCCTGCCATCATCTGTCCGACATGATCCCAGTCTGGGTGGCCTTGGATGCCCAGGCGGAACTGGTGTCCCAAAGCCAAGGGGCGCGTCGCGTCCCGGTTCGCGAATTGATTGATGAGAAAGCGGGCCGATTGAAACTGGCCCCGGACGAAATTGTGACGGCGTTGGTCTTGCCGCCGCGTCCCCCACAGAGATTTATCGCCGAAGCCTTCAAGCAGGCGGTGCGGCGCACGGATTCGATGGCCCTGGTCAACGCCGCGATATCGGCGGAAATCGATGCGGCCGGGGTGCTGCGGAACGCCTGCGTGGCGTTAGGGGGGCTGGGTGCCCCCGGCTTGCGGGCCCGCCGAGCCGAAGCGGCGTTGGAAGGGCTGGACGTGAAACCGGATTCGGCTGGCGGCAGCGATCTTGAATCGACCTTGCGGGTATTCCGCGACGAAATCGACGACATCAACGTCCGGGATTTGCCGGATGACATGCGGGCCTACCAACGCGATGTGGCATTGGCCTTTCTGCGCCGTTTTGTGCGTATGGCCGCCGCCGAGCCGAACCACGATGAAGGCATGCACCGGTTCAAACAACCGCCGTGCCGCGGTCGGCAGGCGTTTAATGAAGAGACCGTTAGCGGCTCCATCGTCGGACGAGCGATGGTTCACCGCTATCTGGCACAACATGCGCGTGGCGATACGCGTTATACGGTCGATGAACAACTGCCGGAAGACGGCCTGCACGCGGCGATCGTTTCCGCGCCGGTTGCCAGCGGTCAACTCGTTGAGGTCGACGCGTCGCCATGCCGGAACGATAAAGACTTCGTCGCCTTGATCACGGCTGCCGATGTGCCGGGCCGTAATATGCAAGGCCACATGGTTCACCCATTGGCCGAAGAGGAAATTTTGTGTTCGGGATCGGTGACGTATTATGGTCAGCCGGTGGCGCTCGCTATCGCCCGAACGCCGACGGCGGCCGAAAGGGCGGCGGCGAAGGCGCGGGTTGTCGTGAAGGCGGATGAATTACCGCCTATCCTGACGTTTGACGATATCGAAGCACGCGAGAGCTGGTTTTCTTTCGAGCATCATCCCGAGGATCCGGCCGGGGAACCGCGGGAGCGGCGGTTTAAGCGCGGCGACCCGGATGCCGTGTTCTCGGCGGCAGAGCAGGATTCAACGCGCTATGCCACCTTTGAAGGGCGTGTCGAGGTGGGCGGCCAGTCGTGTTTTTACCTCGAGCCCCAATGCGCCGTGGCCTATCCCCAGGAAGCCAATGGCATGCGTGTGCTGTCATCGACACAATCACCGGCCCACGTCGCCCGCTATGTCGCGTCGGCACTAGGCGTGGCCGAACATTTAGTGGACGTCGAGGCAGGATTCATTGGCGGTGGTTTCGGCGGTAAACAGACCCGAAGCGCTTCGTTCGCGGCGATGGCATCCATCGCGGCCCGTTGCTTAGACAGGCCGGTGAAGCTGGAGCTTTCGCGCGAGCAGGACATGACCTTGGTGCCGGGTCGCAGTCCGTTTCGTGCCGATTATCGGATCGTGATCGAGCGCGCGACCGGCGCCATCAAGGCGCTCGATATTAACATGGAGTCTAACGGCGGCGCCGCGGAGGATTACTCGCCGTCGATCGTGGAGACGGGGGTGTTTCTGATCGATAATGCCTATTTTATCGAGCATGCCCGCATTCGCGCCCGTTGCGGCCGCAGCAACCTGCCGGCCGGTTTTACGGCGACACGGGGCTATGGCAAACCGCAAACCGGCGCCATTATTGAAACAATTCTCGACGATGCCGCGGCACAGTTGGGAATCGACCCTCAGGCGCTTAGGAAACGGAATCTCTATACGAAGGGCCAGACGGCGCTGGCCGGTACGCCGATCGATGACGATGTCCTCCGTGCCTGTTGGAGCGGTGCGGTGGACCGATACTATGAGGCGTGGCGGGCAGACTGCGAGGCGTTTAATGAACGGCATGAGTTTGTTAAGCGGGGCGTAGCCGCTGTGCCATCCAAGGGCAACATGGGATTCCTTGAGGCGGCGGATATCAACCGAGGTTCGGCCATCGTCCGGATCCATTCGGACGGGTCCGTGCGGGTCTCCCATTCCGGCGTCGAAATGGGCCAAGGCATCAATACGCGCATGTCACAGGTGACGGCCCAGGCACTTGGGGTGCCGATCGAACACGTATCGTTGGATGCGACGCGCACTGCGGATCTGCCCAATACGCCGCCGACGACCATGGTGGCGACGGACATGATCGGCGCGGCTATTCTAAACGCTTGTGATGAACTCCTAGTGACGTTGGGGCAAGCGGGTTATCCGGATTCCTGTAAATTTGCCGACGCCGCACGCCGTTGTTACGAGGACGGCTTACCGCTGCAGGCACAGGGGTTTGCCCAGGAGCCAAGGTTGCGGTTCGATTGGGAGCAACAGCAAGGCGACGTGTCTTATTTTTACGTATGGGGCGCGGCGTTATCGCAAGTCGAGGTCGATGTCAGTACCGGGTCGTGGCGAGTTTTGAAAACCCACATTACGCAAGACTGCGGGCGGTCGTTGAATCCAATTCTGGATATCGGCCAGATCGAGGGGGGCTTCGCGTTCGGGCTCGGCTACGCTTTGTTGGAGAAGATGATCTACCTTGAGGACGGCTCACTGCTGACTGACAACGTGTCGTCGTACAAAATTCCGTCGATAGACGACATGCCACGGGATTGGACCGTCGAGATCCTGCAGGCGACGGAAGGGCCGCCGGGGCGTCGTGGCCTGCACAATTCGAAAGGGGTCGGCGAGGCAAACATACAGCTCGGGTTTTCGGCTTATTTTGCAGTTAAGGATGCCATTCGAGCGACCCGCCGGGACAGGGGGGGTGCCCCGAACGAATTCGTTCTTCCGTTCCCGGCAATGACTCACGATATTTTGCGGGCCTGCAACGTCCCCTTCGGCGAGCCCTATGCTTTCAACAAGCAGAACGCCAAGGAACCGGTGATGTGAAAATTTTCTTGTTAATTACGCTAAGAATTCCCTGTTATTTGATTAGGGAAGTTGGCGTTAAATTGCCGGAGATTTCAAGCTAAACCGCCGAAATTACGGGAGTGAAAGTTGGCAATATCATGAATTCCCGGTATTTTTCCTGTATTTCAGGGAATTCTACAAAGAGGAGTTCGCAGGTGACCGCGTGCTCCGCCACCCTGCGTCTATGCCCACGCCTTCGCTGCGCCGCGGCTTCGGCGGAATGAAATCCGTGCCGCGAAGGCGGCCGTCGCGCCAAAGTTTCAGCGCAGAAGGACGGCCGGGACCCTACGGCACGTCTATTTCCTCCGATTGAAAAAACCGGGAATGTATATGCCGGATCGGCCGGCGATCCGCGGCGGCGGACCGCATCACATAACGCAGGGCCGTACCGTATCGTGAAGACGCAAGAATCGCGCGAACATCATTTTATTGCCGAGCGTTTATTGCAGCCCCGGCCGCGTGCGTCGAGGGGCGGCCAAGGTTTCCCGGCGGCCGCTTTATATGAGATTTGTTTGATATGAGCGTTGTTTGATATACGCCGCTGCCGTCGCCGCGGCGCGATATTTCTTAACAGCGGCGGCGGACTTCGTTTACGATTGGCACCGCATTGACGGCGATCCGGGAAGTGCCGGATACGGGAGCGGCGCTTTCATCGGTGTGCAGGAATCCAATCCGCAAACGTGTCGGCAAACCAAACACAAACAGAAGAGACAATAGGGAGTAGATTTGATGACGGCCAATTACGATCCGAACGCGAATTACGAGATCAAGATTTGGGAAGAGGACTTCAGGCAGGTTCCCACGCGCATGCTGCTCGCCCGGATCTGTCAGCCGGTCGGCGAGGGGCCGTTTCCGGTGCTGCTCGATCTGCACGGCGGCGCCTGGATGTTCAAGGATCGCACGGCGAACACGGCGATGGCCGAAGCCATGGCGCGCAGCGGAATCCTGACCGTGTCCGTCGATCTTCGCTGGGGCGGCGAATTGGGCTACCCGGCCTCGGTGCAGGACGCGAACTACGGCATCCGCTGGCTGAAGATGAAAGCGCCGGGCTGGAAAGGCGATCCGTCCACGATCGGCTTGCTCGGCAGTTCCAGCGGCGGCCACGTCGCGATGCTGCTCGGCATGCGCCCGGAAGACCCGCGCTATAACGCAATTCCGTTGGAGGGACACCCGGAGATCGATGCGCGCGTCAACTACGTGGCGACGCGCTCGCCGATCAGCGATCCCGTGGCGCGCTACAACAACGCGGTGGCCAAGGGGAACCAGAAAATGGTGGACCGTCACCATGTGTATTTCAATCCCTTCGGCAGTATCATCGAAGGCAATCCGCAGATGATCCTCGATCGCAAGGAGCCGGCCGAACTG
>JAVJPD010000706.1:0-1334 GCA_040216475.1 Rhodospirillales bacterium | reverse complement strand
CCTGCTTCATGTCCGCCGGATAGCGCTTCTTATCGGCGCCGCGGCAATCCTTGCCCCGCGCGTTATAGCGGTCGCCCGCCCGGCAGCGTCCGGCGGCGGAGTCGCCCGACGCATAGGCCGCCGAGTCCGCGCCCTTGCATTGGCGCGTGGCCTTGTCATACGCATCGCCCGACAGGCACGGCCCACGCCTTTTCTTCGCCTGCACGTCGATTTTCAAGGCGCTCGGCTTGCTCATCAGGCCGTCGACGCCGATCCCGGGCATCGCGGCCGCCACCGAACCACTCCACATCGAAATCGCCGACACCATCGACACCATGGCGAACGCGACGGCCGCCGTTCCTAAAACTCGCTTCATGGGAAACCCTTTCCAAATAGGACAAGAAAAAGAATGTTGCTATTTTGTTCTCATTTGCCTATGTTCGGCGAATGTTCTTGTTATGTTCCAATTATAAAGGAGTTTCGATCATGTCGCCAAGTCAATTTTTTTCTGAGTTCCTCGCCCTTTTCAGCCTGTTCTTCGCGGGGTATCTGTGGCTGATCGTCGGCTGGGCCGCGCTCTGATCCGCAGAAACACTAATTTACTCCCGTCATTGCCCGGCAACCGCCCGGGCAATCCAGGAAATGGTTGGCTGGATGCCCCGGACTTACGTCGGGGCATGACGATTTCGCGGAATGAACGTCCTATCCTAAAGCCACAATATCTTGTTAAGCATTATGGCGTAAGCACAGGATCGTGCTTGATGGTGCCCGGCCCCCTCTGTAGGATCGGCGCGCCGATGGCCGGTATCGACCGACACCGGCCGGACCCGACCGCGAACCCGTAAACGGATCACCGATGGCCAAAAAAGCCGCCAAGAAAAACCCGTCCAAGAACGCCCCTAAGGCCCGCAAGACCGCCGGAAGAACCTCGAAGAAAACAGTGAAGAAAACCACGAAGAAAAAGGGTTCGGGTAAAAAGATGGATCAGATGGATCTGTGGGGCGCAGCCCCCAAAGCCGGAACGAAAAAGCAGGCCGCCGATAAACCTTCCAAACAACCGAAGGCGAAATCATCCGCCGAAGCCGCAATGCCCCCGCCCGCCAAAACCGCCGCCCGCTCCGACGGCAAATCAGGGTACTCGGCGAAGGACATCGAGGTCCTCGAGGGGCTCGAGCCGGTCCGCCGCCGCCCCGGCATGTTCATCGGCGGCACCGACGAAGGCGCGCTGCACCACCTCGCCGCCGAGATCATGGACAACGCGATGGACGAAGCGGTCGCGGGCCATGCCAATCACATCGAAATTCATCTCGACGCCGGCAACGTCATCACCGTGAAGGACAACGGCCGCGGCATCC
>JAVJPD010000705.1:0-1779 GCA_040216475.1 Rhodospirillales bacterium | reverse complement strand
CGATGGAGCGTCAGGGGCTCGGCTACAAGGATCTGAGCGCGCTCAATCCGAAACTGATCTACGCCTCCATCTCCGGCTTCGGGCGCATGGAAGGGCGCATGGGGCCGTACTCCGACCGCCCCGCCTTCGACATCGTCGCCGAGGCGATGAGCGGCATCATGCATCAGGTCGGCTTCGAGGATAAGCCGCCGTCCTGGACGCTCTACGGCATGGCGGACGTCTATTCCGGTATGGTCACCGCGTTTTCGATTTTGCAGGCGCTCTTGATGCGCGGACGCACGGGGCAAGGCCAGTTCGTCGACACCGCGATGTACGACAATATGCTGTCGCTGAACGAAACCATGGTGACGTTGTTTTCCGTCGCCGGTATTTCGCCACATCGGGGCCGGCCGAGCAACATCTACCCGCGTTCGGCCTACCGGGCGAAGGACGGCTACGTGGCGCTCAACATTCCCGACGAACGGCAATGGGCGCGCCTGTGCGAAACCATGCAGCGCCCCGATCTGATCAAGGACGAACGTTCGTGTAGCGGCCCCGCCCGCGCCGAGAACCGCGATTTCGTCGATCCGGTCATCGAGGGGTGGTTCGCCGGGCTGACCCGCCAGGAAGCGGTCGATACGCTCAACGCCGCCGGGGTGCCGTGCGGGCCGGTCAACACCGCCGAGGACGTGTTCGCGTGCCCGCAGGTCGAGGCGCGAAAAATGCTGATGACCGTGAACGACCCCGAGGTCGGGCCGTACCGGTTTTCGCGCACCCCGGGCCTGCTCTCGGCGGCGCCGGACCTGCCCGCCGAGCCCGCGCCGGGCCTCGGCCAGCACACCCGCGCCGTCCTCGAAGGCGAGCTCGGGTACGCGGCGTCCGACGTCGAAGCCCTGGCGAAACAGGGCATTATCGGGCTTTAACGCCCGCCGAACCGCCCGAGCGTTGACAGGGGCGGCGCGAGCCCTTATGGTCCGCGCCGCAACACGGGCCGGGGCCTTTTTCCGCCACGGCCGGCCATAACGGATAAAGAGCCATGAAGATTAAACAGTCTCTGAAATCGGCGAAAACGCGCGATAAGAACAACAAGCTGATTCGCCGGCGCGGCCGCGTCTATATCATCAATAAGCGCAACCCGCGGATGAAAACCCGCCAGGGATAACCGGCCTGTCCGTCCGATTGTCCATAAGCAGTATGAGCCGCGCCGTGAGGCGCGGTTTTGTTTTTAGGGGGCTTGGCTTAAACTAGCGGCGCACCAACAGCGCTGCAGTGGGAAGGGACCGTTATGGCCTTGCGTATGCCCGAACCGGACGCGGACGTCATCGCCCGGCGGGCCGAGATCATCAAAGTCATGCGTTCGATCGTGCCGGCCGAAAACGTGCTGGAGGACGACGACGAGTTGCGCGTCTACGAAACCGATGCCTTGAGTGCGTATCGGCAGATGCCCCTGATCGTGGTGCTGCCCGAGACCACGTTGGAAGTTTCGAAAATTCTCAAATACTGCCAGGCCGAAAACGTGAAGATCGTGCCGCGCGGCGCCGGCACCGGGCTCACGGGTGCGACGTTGCCGCTCGCCGACGCGATCACGCTGGCGATGGGCAAGTTCAACCGCATTCTCGATATCGATTTTGAGAACCGCTGCGTCGTCGCCCAGCCGGGCTGCACGAATTTATCCATCAGCGACGCGGTCGCGGAGAGAGGCTTTTATTACGCGCCCGATCCGTCGAGCCAGATCGCGTGTTCGATCGGCGGCAACATCGGCACCAACGCGGGCGGCGTGCATTGCCTGAAATACGGGCT
>JAVJPD010000704.1:0-2358 GCA_040216475.1 Rhodospirillales bacterium | reverse complement strand
CGTCGTCGTTGCCCGGGATCGGATAATCGACGCCTTTGGGGTTGCTGTTGCTGTCGAGGACGGCCACCACCGGAATGCCGAGCTTATTGGCTTCCTGAATGGCGATGTCTTCCTTGTAGGTGTCGATGGCGACGATGATGTCCGGCAGGCCGCCCATGTCCTTGATGCCGCCGAGCGCCCGGTCCAGCTTGTCGCGTTCGCGCTGCAGGCCGAGCAGCTCCTTCTTGGTGAGGCCTTGGACTTCCTCTGAAATCAGCTTCTCGTCCAGATCCTTGAGTTGGCGGATCGACTTCGAGATCGTCTGCCAGTTGGTCAACATGCCGCCAAGCCAGCGGTGGTTGACGTAATACTGGCCGCAGCGCTTGGCCGACTCGGCGACCTTCTTGGACGCTTGGCGCTTGGTGCCGACGAACAGCACCCGGCCGCCGCCGGCGACAACGGCACGAACGGCCGCCATCGAGCGGTGCAAGAGCGGCACCGTTTGCTGCAGATCGATGATATGGATGCCGTTGCGGACCCCGAACAGATAGGTCGACATCCGGGGATTCCAGCGGCGCGTGTTGTGACCGAAATGAACGCCCGCCTCAAGCAGCTGGCGCATGGTGAACGATGGCAGTGCCATGTGAGAAACTCCTTCTCCGGTTTAACCTCCGCGGAGTTTGCCCGGTTTTCGCCGGACACCGGAGCGATCGACCCGGGACTGACCGGATGAGCGCTTCCCCGCGTGTGAATTTGGACGGATCATCCGTCCAGTGGCGCGCTAGATACCGTCTCGGCGGCCTTTTGGCAAGTGAAATTCGGCGGAATTTCGGGATTTTCGCGGGTTTCCGCGAATTACCGGCTTAATATTCCCGGACGTCCAAAATCCCCGGGATCGAGCGGACCGCGCTCAGGACGGCCGGCGAAATCGAATACTGCCCCGGCAGACCGATTTCGACCGTGGTTTGCGGGTCCAATTCCGAGATCAGGCGGACCTGGCCGCGTCCGCCCCCGGCGCGCTCGCGCGCCAGCACGGCCTTCAGGGGCTCCAGCGGCGCCGTCGAACCGACCCGGATTTCGAGCCCCTTGGCCGCGCGCGACAGGACCGCGTCCAGCGGCTCGACGTTGTGGATCGTCAGACGCACGTTATCGCCCTCGAACTGGGCGCCCGCCTTGATCGCCACGGATTGCCCGACCTCCAGCAACTCGCGCGCCGAGGAGAGCAATTCCGAGAACACGATCCCCTCGAACATGCCGGTGGCGTCGGAGAACTGCACGAAGGCGTAACGATTCCCCTTGCCCGAGGTCCGCTCTTTCTTGGCGATGATGGTGCCGGCCATCGTCACCGGCCCCGATTGGCCCCGGTGCAGCAGATCGGCGTAGGTGATCGCTCGGATACGCTCCAGGCTCTTGCCGTACACGCTCAACGGGTGACTCGACAGGTAAAAGCCGACCGCCTCGAACTCTTCGCGCATGCGGTCCATCGGCGCCCAATCGGGCATATCCGGCAAGACAAGACTCGGCGCCGTCATCGACTCCTCGCCGAATAGGCCGATCTGATCGCTTTCCCGGTCCTGGGTGGCCGCCGAGGCAAACCGCAGAATCGTCTCGATGCCGCTGTAAAGCCGGCGGCGGTTCGGGCTCACGCTGTCGAAGGCACCGGCCCGCACCAGATTTTCCAGCTGGCGCTTGTTGATCGCGCGGGTATCCAACCGTTTCGCGAAATCCCCGGCATCCTTGAACGGCCCGCCCTCTTCGCGTTCCTGCACCACGGCTCGCATCGCCGCCTCGCCGACGTTCTTGAGCGCCGCCAGGGCATAGCGAATGGAACCGAAGCTCTCGTCCTTGCGCTCGACCGTGAACGACACGCCCGAAGCGTTGATGTCCGGAATCAAAAGCGGAATATTCATGCGTTCCAGTTCCTGACGGAAACCGTTGAGCTTGTCGGTGTTGTGCAGCTCCAGCGACATCGAAGCGGCCATGAACTCGACCGGATAATTCGCCTTGAAGTAGGCCGTCTGATAGGCGACCAGCGCGTAGGCCGCGGCGTGGGACTTGTTGAAGCCGTAGCCCGCGAACTTGGCCACCAGGTCGAAAATCTGCGAAGCCTTGGCTTTGGGCACCCCGCGCGCGGTCGCGCCGCCGACGAAAGACTCGCGCTGGGCGTCCATCTCCGCCTTGATCTTCTTGCCCATGGCCCGGCGCAGGATATCGGCGGCGCCCAATGTGTAGCCCGCCAGCTCCTGGGCGATCTGCATAACCTGTTCCTGATAGATCATGATCCCGAAGGTTTCCTTCAGGATGCCTTCGAGGTTCGGGTACAGATAATCGGGCTGTTCCTCGCCGTGCTTACGCTTGATATAGCTCGGGATATTCTCC
>JAVJPD010000703.1:0-2096 GCA_040216475.1 Rhodospirillales bacterium | reverse complement strand
TTTAGGAGCACCTTCAACGATACGATGAACCGGCTGCCGGGCCGCTCGGGTCAACGCCAACGCGGCCGCTCGCCGTCCATCGATCACGGCAACCCGATACAACAACTGCAACAGGATATGCTGCGCCGGCGTTAAGCGCATAAAGTTTCCAAAAGCATGATACGAGAGGGGGCCAAGCGCCCCCTTTTCACTTTTGTCTCCCTCGACAAATATCGAAGAAAGACCGAATATCCCATATATTAGAAAACAAAATCGACACGGGAACCGCTCATGCAGATCACACATCTTGCCTACAGCCTGGCATCGCCCGAGGACGCCGAGGCGGCCAAGGATCATTTGGAGCAGGTTTACGGCTTGAAATACATCAGCACCCGGCCCCGGCGCGGCCTCTATACCATCGACATGACCGACGGCAACATGGCGCTGGCCCTGACATATTACCAAGACGACGCACCGACCCTGGAAGCGACGGCAGCCGGACCGCGGCCGAACATTCACCACATCGGCTTCGACGTCGACGATTTCGGACGTTACGCCGACGACGTTATCGAAAACGATTACGAGCTGTTCAGCGCGCCGGGCCAGGTGCCGGTCAAGTTCCGCGCCCCCGGCGGCACCGTCGCCGAATTCGCACCCGCGCCGTTCTTCGTGCGCCGCGCGACGGAAAAAACGCCGCTGCCGATCAAGCACATCGCGCTCCGCCTGCCGAGCCGCGAGATCGCTGTCGACGCCAGCGAATATTACATGAACGTCTGGGGATTCCGCTCGGACGACGTGCGCGAAAAGGACGACCGCTACACCCACGACCTGTCCGACGGCAAGCTAACCTTCGCCGTGACTTATCATCCGGACGACTGCGACGGTCCGCCGCGCATTCATCACATCGGTTTCGAGGTCGACGATTTCGAGGAACACGCCCGGGCGATTCAGGACGCCGGACACGAAGTTCTGACCACGCCGGGAAAGGTGCCGTTCCGCTACATCGCGCCGGGCGGCACGGCGGTGGAATTCGTTCCCGCACCCTACTTCAGCAAACGCATCTGAACGCCTGGTCGTCTCCCGGATACGGACACGAAAAAAGCCCCGCCGGTAACGGCGGGGCCTTCGACATACCGGCGCTGAACGGCCTCAGCGCATGTTCTTAATGACATTCTGTTGCGTCTCGTTCATCGACTTCATGATCTGCGAGAGCATGTTGAAGAGCTGGTTCGACTTCTGATCGAAATTCTGAAACGCCGTATCCGCCATTTGACGCTTATCGCGGATCGCGTTCTGCTGCGCCTCGATTTCCTTGATCTTCTGCACCAGGGCTTTCGAATCGATCTTGGCGTTCGCATCCAACACCTGGGATTGAGCGGACGCAACTTGCGTACTACGGACACATTGGGCGTTAAGCGCATGGGCGCGGGCCAAGCGGTCCTTGATCGAAGCCGTCGACTTGGCGTCCTTGGCCGACTTCGCCTGCAGGGCCAACTTGCTCGATTCGATCCTCAGCGCATTGCATTGCGCCTGCAGCATCGCCATCTGCTTCTTCAGCGCCGCCGACGCGGCTTTCTTGTCCGGCGCGGTCGGAGACGGTTGCGGTTTCGGCGCCGGCTTCTGATGCGGCGGGCGGGACCCCACCTGCACGGGCTTACGCAGGCCCATCAACATGGCCGATATCTCGGTTTTGCCCACGCTGACGGCATTCTTGACATTGCCGCGCGCGGTTTGGCACGACTCGCCGGCGATCCGGCGGAAATCCAGCTTCATGGCCTTCAATTTGCCGTCGATGGGACGACCGTATTTGACGCCGAGATAATTCGCCGGATTGCGTAGAATGCGTTCGGCCTGCGCGACGCACGCATTCGGCATCGGCTTTTTCGGCACCTGCGCCGAGGCCACCGTGCCCAAATCGAGCCCGCCCGGTCCGGCATTCAGGGTCAAGGCCGCCACGAAAGCGAAACCGGCCACGGTAGCGATTGTTCTTATTGTCATGCGAAACCCCCACGCTGAAATTTTCATCGTTTCCGAACGTAGCTTAAACCCCGCTACCGGAACAGTCCCCTTTCTAACGCCCGATTGCGGCAAAATTAGGGCCGGGATACCGGCATCCG
>JAVJPD010000702.1:0-1959 GCA_040216475.1 Rhodospirillales bacterium | reverse complement strand
GTGGGCGAATTCGATGCACTGCTGGAGATCGTAACAGGCATTCATGTCGAGCATCAGCATGGCATCGCCGATGGCCTCGCGCGAGGCCCGAACCCGTTCGACCTCCTCGGCCATCGTGTGATGGCCGACCTTGAGTTTAACGGCGGTGTAGCCGCGCGCGATGAAGCTCGCCATTTCGTCGGCGCAAGCGGCGAGCGGCGCGCCTTTCTTGAGATAGCCGCCGGTAGCGTAGGTCGGAATTTTCCGGTTCTCGCCGCCGAGCAGCTTGTAGACCGGCATATTGGCGGCCTTGCCCTTGATGTCCCAGAGCGCGATGTCGATGCCGCCGATGGCGGCCGTGATGTGCGGCCGATCGAGCCGGCCGAGCGGCGGCGGCAGCCCGTCCTTGGCATCGGCGCCGTAGGGCCGCGGCGAGGTGAGGGAATAGAGCTTCTCCCAAATCATCGTGGTCGCGCACGGGTCCATGCCTTTGACGATGTCGCCGAACTGCAGAATGTATTCCTTGACGGTCTTGAGCTTGGGGCCGGTCACTTGTCCGTAACCCGTTACGCCTTCGTCGGTTTCGACCTTGACCAAAAGGCAGGAGACGTCCGGATGCGATTCCTGAGCGGTCCAGATTTCGACCTGGAGGGGAACGGAAATAACGTAGGCGTCGATTTTTTGAATTTTCATGGTTTCTGCTTTCGATCAGAGTCGGCGCTCAATACATCAATACATGGGCGAGAGGCCGCCATCGACGTTGATGGCGCAGCCGGTGACGTAGGCGGCGGCGTCGGAGGCGAGGAAGCAGGCCATGTTGGCGTACTCCTCGGTCGTGCCCATGCGCCCGATGGGAACGCCCTTGCCGGCGTTGGCGACGAATTCCTCGAAGGTGATGTTCGGCTGCTCCTTGTCGTAACGCCGTGCGATCTGGTCGGTCACGATGATGCCGGTGCAGAGCGCGTTCACCAGTACGTTGTGCTTGGCGACCTCGCCGGCCAGTACCTTGGTCATGGCGAGCCCGGTAGCGCGCGACACGGCCGTCGGCGCGCCGCCCGGCTGCGGCGCCTTGGCCCGGCTGTTGAGGATGTTGATGACCCGGCCCCAGTTGCGCTCCTTCATGCCGGGCACGGCGAGGCGGATCAGCCGAATCGCGGCGTAGATCTTCAACTCGAAGTCGGCCTCCCACATCTCGTCGGTTATTTCGATGAACGGCGCGCGGATCGAAGCGCCGGCGTTGTTCACGAGAATATCGACCTTGCCGAAATCCCTCATCACGTCGGCGAACATCTTCTCCAGAGACGCCTTGTCGGAAACGTCGCAGGCGTAGCCTCGCACGTCTCCCTTGGTTGCGTTCCTGATTTCCTTCGCGGCGTCTTCGAGCACGTCGGCGCGGCGCGCGACGATGGCGACCTGCGCGCCGGATTGCGCGAATTTCAGCGCCATGCCTTTTCCCAGGCCGCGGCTGCCGCCGGTGATCAACGCTGTGCGGCCGTCAAGGCGTACGTCCATGGTGTCCTCCCCATCGGTGTGGATATTTTTATCGGGATACGGTTTTACCCGCTTTGCGGCGCGAAGAATAGACCGCTCTTACGATAAAGGGTAGCATGCCGGTCCCTTGACGATAGGAAAGCAAAAAGGAGACCGGGATGGCAGGAAAAACCTTGAACGTCTTGAGCGGCGGTGCGGTGAAGCGCGGCATTGCCGGTGCGGCGGCGGCTTTCGAAAAAGAAACGGGGTGCAAGGTCAATATCGAGTTCGCGACGGCGCCGGTGATGCGCGAAAAGGTCGAGAAAAACGAGACCGGCGCGGACGTGATTTGCGCGCCGGTCCCCTCGATGGGCACGTTCGAGGAGCAGGGCAAGGTCGTCAAAGGCACGCCGGTCGTCGCGGGCAGCGTGATGGCGGGCGTGGTCGTGAAGGAAGGCGCCAAGGTGCCGGACCTCGCTTCGGCGGCGTCTCTCAAGCAGAACATTCTCG